>NZ_JAUBTB010000047.1:29368-59188 GCF_036704965.1 Microcoleus sp. F10-B2
CCCGCCCACTCTGACATTGCCCACTCCGTCATTCCCGCCCACTCTGACATTGCCCACTCCGTCATTCCCGCCCACTCCGACATTGCCCACTCCGTCATTCCCGCCTTCTGCGACACCGACACCGACACCATCTCCGACACCATCTCCCTCACTCCCCCCTCTCTCGATCGCAAACCAGCCACCGATCGCAGTGGGCGACACTGCGATCGGCAATGCTGGCAGCGCGATCGATATCGATGTTTTGGCTAACGACAGCGACCCGGATGGCGATCCGCTGACTCTCAGCATTTTCAAGACTTCAGACAACGGCAAAGCAGAAGTCAGGCACAACGGTACGCCGGACGATCCACAAGACGATTCCATTACCTACACCCCCAATCCCAACTTCAGCGGGCAGGATGTGTTTCTCTATCAAATCGCAGACGGTAAGGGAGGCGTGGCTGTCACCGAAGTTGAAGTGACTGTCGATCCCAACCGAAATCCGATCGCATCTGGGGATGCTGCGACTGTAAATGCTGGCAGCGCGATCGATATTCATGTCCTCGTCAATGACAGCGAACCAGATGGCGACCCCCTCAACCTCAGCATTTTCAGGGCTGCACACAACGGTAAAGCAGCAGTCAACAACAACGGTACGCCGGACAATCCAAAAGATGATTTCATCACCTACACTCCCAATCCCGACTTCAGCGGGGATGATATCTTTCTCTATCAAATCGACGACGGTAAGGGAGGTTCGGACGTTACTAAGGTTGAGGTGACAGTTAAAGCAGTCAACAAATTGCCGATCGCGATCGACGATCGCGCCACCAGCCACGGAGACACTGCTGTCAATATTCCAGTGTTAGCAAATGACAGCGATCCAGACGGCGATCCTCTGATTTTGACAGTTTTGACCAATGGAGTCGGCGGCAAAGCTGAAATCAACTATAACGGCACGCTGGACAAGACTGATGACTTCATCACTTATCGGCACCACGGTGACTTCTGGGAGGCGGATAGCTTCACTTATCAGATCGATGACACTCACGGGGGTATAGCGAAAGCTACTGTAACGATCGACTTTGCCAACAAATTGCCGATCGCGATCGATGACAGCGCCACCACAGATCGAGTCACTGCTGTCAATATTCCAGTGTTAGCAAATGACAGCGATCCAGACGGCGACCCCTTGATTTTCAAAGTTTTGACCAATGGAGTCGGTGGGAAGGCCGAAATCAACAATAACGGTACGCTGGACAAGGCTGATGATTTCATCACTTACCAGCCCCACGGTGACTTCACGGGTGAGGACAGCTTTACATATCAGCTTGACGACAGTCACGGGGGGACAGCGACAGCCACTGTTAACCTCACCGTCAATCCGGCTAATACAAACCCCCCGATTACCCCTTTGATTCTCAGCGGTACTCCCGATCCAGATACACTGATGGGCGCGGACGGCAACGACACCATCAAGGACGACGGCGCGGATGATTTCATTGATGGCCAGGGCGGCAATGACCTCATCAACGGCGGTTTAGGCAATCTCGATCGCATTTTCGGCGGTACTGGCGACGACACCATTACCGACCCCGACGGCGTAAATGATGTTCAAGGCGGTGTTGGCAATGACAGCATCAACATCACCTTTGCTGAAATCTGGGACAACAACACCAATCCCGACGATGCACCGAGTTCCGATGACAAAATTATCGGCGGCATCGGTAACGACAGCATTACTATTACGATGAACGATTTTCGCTTCTTTATCAACATCAAGGGCGATGAAGCTGCGAGTTCCAATTCTGATGGTAATGATGTAATTAACTTGTTGGGAACCTACGCCAATTCAGTTGTTGACATGGGAGGTGGCGACGACACATTTAATGGTGGCTTAGGTGATGACAGTGTTTCCGGTGGCGATGGCAATGATACGCTGATTGGTGGCGATGGCAACGACCAAATTGCAGGGAATGCAGGCAATGACTTTCTAACTGGTGGTGCTGGTGAAGATCTGTTTTTGTTTAAATCAAACAGTGCTTTTAATGCTGCTGATTTTGGGAGCGATCGCATTACTGATTTTACCATTAGTACAGACAAAATTCTCTTAGGTCAAACTGCATTCGGAGCAATTACTTCTGCTCAGATTGCCTTTGTAAATAGCGATTTAGAAGTAGAAACCAGCAAGGAATTAATTGTTTACAGTCGCGCCACGGGCCACTTATTCTTCAACCAGAATGGGGCACAAGTTGGTTTAGGAACGGGTGCGCTATTTGCCACGCTTGACGGCACTCCGTCCCTGACAGTCAGCGACTTCCAGATTGTTGCTTAGGAATGAGAATTAAATAACTTACAATGCGTGATGGTTCTTGTGGGATGGGCCCATCCCGCCCGTCCAGAAAGGGCGGGCTTTCAGGCCCATCCCCAAACTTGTGTAAATTATTTAATTCGCGATGCTTAATATCGTTTTCGGCTGCACCGGAATGATAAGCGAGGACACGGCAGTGCCGTGTCCCTACAATTGATCGTGGTAGGGACACGGCACTGCCGTGTCCTCCGTTTATATCATTCCGATGAAGAGCGGAATTGATATAATATCATGTCCTGGCGATCGTATACAATCAGGGAGTAGTGACGCGCTCAAAAAAGGGATGCGAACAAGAGGCTAATTCTAGATTAACTTGACGGCCGATAATTTGCGATCGCTCCTATTTTCCCGCTTATTCTACAGTCTGAGAAACAGGCCGACAGCCCGACAATATCGAGTGCAAATTGACCACGTTTCCGATTACCGCGATCGCAGGTGCTGAAAATCCGATCGCCTCAACTTGCTCTACAATGGTACCCAAAGTCCCGATCAATTCTTCTTGTTCCGGCCGCGTTCCCCAGCGCACTAACGCTATGGGCGTTTCTGCACTCAATCCTGCATCTGTTAACTGGCCGATAATGTAAGGCAAATTATGGATTCCCATGTATACTACAATGGTTTCGGAGCCACGGGCGATCGCCTGCCAATTTACTTCCGGTCGATATTTTCCCGCTGATTCGTGACCGGTGACAAAGGTGACAGATGAACTGTACGATCGATGTGTTAAAGGAATTCCCGCATAAGCAGGGGCCGCAATCCCAGAAGTGACGCCGGGGACGACTTCTACCGACACTCCAGCTTTTACCAACTCTTCCATTTCTTCGCCGCCCCGGCCGAAGATAAACGGATCGCCGCCTTTGAGACGAACTACGATCGCATTATCTCCAGCTTTTTCTATCATTAACTGAGTTGTTTCATCTTGCATTAACGAGTGGCGGCCTTTGCGTTTTCCGGCATCAATTCGTTCTGCTTGGGGGTTGATTGCTGCCAAAATTTGAGGGCTGACTAAAGCGTCGTAAATCACCACATCCGCGCACTCTAACAAAGCTTTTCCCTTCAATGTCATCAAACCCGGATCTCCTGGCCCCGCACCTACTAAATACACTTTTCCTAAAGACATTTTTTTTTCTTCCTTTACCTCTTCTGTGCCTCTGCGGTTCATTTTTGAATTAAATCCCTAATTAAGTCTGCTAATTCTACACTTGGGCCTAGAGGATTGGCGAGATGAAGTTCCGCCGCAGGAAATTGCTGCTTTAGCTGTGCGACATTTTTGGCGATCGCATCTGTAATTCCTCCATTAAATAAGAAGTATGGCACAATCCCTATTTGCTGCTGTCCACCACGAACCAAACTGTCAATTTGCTCTGACAAACTCGGCTTTACCGACCAATAAGCTGTCAGCGCACCGAGTTGGCTGGCGATTTCCTCAACTGTCGAGTTACCTCCGGGGCGGCGGCTGCCGTGAGATAATAAAATCCATTTTGGCCGTAGCAGATTGGGTAGAAAAGTCACCTCTTCCATCTGACTTTTTACCAATTTTGTTAAGCCTGCTTCCTGGGAACCTAAATGCGGGCGCAATGCAATTTTTAGCTTGTGACCAAAAGTTTGTCGGGCAATTTCCACCTCTGCCGGTATGTCTTCGGCGACGTGAACTCCCGGCAATAAAAATACAGGCAGTATTTGCAATTCTGTCAGGCCCAGCGACAGGGTACGTTCGCCAAAACTGCAAATTTGTTCGTGCAGCGGTGCGGGCCCGAGTTCTAAGGTGGCGGTTGCTACTGCGGGGAACGAGTCAGCCAAATTTTGAGACAGCAGTTGACCTAGGTTTTCCAAAGCTTGTTGGGGTCTGGGGTCGCGGCTGCCGTGAGCAACTAATAAATAGGTCGATCGCAATTTCAATATAGATAGGATGTTAAGGTTCGATCGGAATTTCAAATAATTATAACACCGTAGGGCGCGTGACTTAAAAATTACTCAACACAAAAGTTCGATATCCTAGGGTGCGCGGCTTAAAAATTACTCAACACTGGGCTTAAAGTTTCTAAGCCGCCCACCTTACAAAAGAAGGTGCGCGGCTTAAAAATTACTTAACACTGCGCTTAAATCTTCACTCGCCACGCAAGTAACACAACTCTCAAACTAACCTTTGGGAGCTGGCTCGGCAATGTATTGGAAAGTAGGTTCCGAGTTCCAAGGGCCGCGTTCATCCTTGCCATTTGTAGACAAGTTAAAGTATAGATCCACAGTGGAATCTGGCGGAATATTACCGAACAAAGGATCGGTGAGTTTACCCAGCGCTTCCAGAGCTTTCATGAACATTTCAGTGTGAGAAATTTCGCGAGTCAGCAGAAAGTGCAGGGTCTTTTTCGTTCCCGTATCCGGTGCTAGTTTAATCAACTCTTCGTAGGTTTGGCGAGCTCCTGCTTCCGCACCGATATTAGCGCGCAAATCGCGCACCACATCCCCGCCTTCGTTGACATAAGCACCCGTCCAAGCTTGACCTTGGCTGTCCAGCAAGTGCGGGCCTACACCGCGCACGGCAAACAAAGTGCTTTTATAAGCTTCTGTTTGGTCAACATTTTTGGTGTGCATTTCGATGAGTTTGCCCACCATTTCTAAGTGGCTAAATTCTTCTATTGCAATATCTTGGAGCATATCCTTAATCCCTGCATCTTCACAGTGAAAGGACTGCACCCAGTATTGCAGAGCTGCTGTCAGTTCTCCGGTTGCTCCGCCAAACTGTTCTAGCAGCAATTGGGCAAAACGGGGGTTGGCTTCGTCTACTGTCACCGCAGCCATTAATTGTTTTTTGTGAAAAAACATGGATCGATACCTCTGTTTAGTTCGGTTGTTAAAGTCTAAAGGATTGCAGACTTTATCTGTGTTCGCCTTCAGAATCCATTGTGCGATAAGCGATCGCACCGAGCCTCGGTCAATGGATACATCTAGCGCGACAAATTTCTCTGCTTTCAGGTAGAGTTTAAATTTAAATTTTTACTTAGTTATTCGGGAGACTAAATTACAATTTAGGAGCAGCATTATTGTCGCACTCGGTTAATTTTGCTGACAGGACATCGAGGTGCCGCAGCCACTGAATGCCGCCAACCCAACTGCGAGAGGGGAGGTGTCCGATTGGTGCTTGCTGACTAAATTTAATCTGCCCTAAAGTATTAGCAGAATTGTAGGTTTGCCAGTTGACCCGATCGCAAAATCTGATATAGTCTCCCTTAACGCTTTCATAAATCTGCTTTTGGACGCTGAAGCCAAACCGACCTTGACTGTAGCGCAACCACAGGCGATCGACTGTTTGCAAATCTTCGCAGGGTAGCTGGTAAATTTGGCTTATTTCTAGCTGAGTTCCCGGTGGCTGGGAAAGAGATTGACACATCAAGCCCCAAGTTTCGCGATCGGCTTCTTTCCACTTTTTGTTTGACAAAAAATCCCGAAGTTTGGTATAATTAATTCCCCGTGCAGAAATCATGGTCGGATCTAGATTTGAATTAACAGATAAGGAAAAAGTTTCTGCGGAATTGGCGACGGCATTTGTGGGTAAAATCGGAGAATCAGGAGTTGGTAGCGCGCTGATATCGGCAGAGTTGTCGCTATTATTAAGAGCAGGAGCGATCGGCTTTTTTTGCGAAAGCAAATTTTGATGGCGAATATCTAAAGCTGCTTTGATATCGTCCAAAACTTCCGCAGCAAAACTGTACCGCTGATTGAGATGAGTTTGCAGCAATTTATCTAAAATTTCACCTAACTCCTCGCTAATACTCGTGGCTTTGGGGAGAAACTCGCGCCACCACCAGCGATCGTTGTTGCAGTCGTACATATCCAAGGGAGGAACTTGCGTCATCAAGCGAATGCAAGTAACACCTAAACTGTAAAGGTCGCTAGCAGGAAATACTTTGCCGTGCATTTGTTCGGGAGCTACATAATCTTGACTGCCGATGAGCGTTGCTGGACGGAGTATTGCTGTATCAGTCAGCAGTTTGGCAATGCCGAAATCGATCAATACGAGTTTGTCGTCCGACTGGCGGCGGATAATATTTTCCGGTTTGATGTCGCGGTGAATGACGCGCTTGTCGTGGATAAATTGCAGCACGGGCAATAAGTCTTGCAGCAGTTGCCAAATTTGATTTTCATCGTAGACACTCTTGTCTAATTCTTGTTTGAGAGTCGGCCCCTCTATAAACTCTTGAACTAAATAAATATGACCTTCTTGTTCAAAGCCCGCTAATAATGTGGGGATTTGCGGGTGTTTTCCGAGTTCGTCTAAACGGACGGCTTCTTGCCGAAATAATTCAAGGGCTTTGTTAAAAATTTCGGGGTCGCGGTCGTAAAAATAAAATTGCTTGACTGCACAGCGGGGTAGAGATGGGATGTCTTCATCAATTGCTAGGAAAGTTTTACCAAATCCGCCTCTACCTAAAAGTTCAATCTGGCGATATCGCTGTCTCAGCAACAGGTTAAAGCCGCAGTTTAAGCAAAATTTGGCGGTGTTGGAGTTTTGAGGATTTTGACATTCTGGGTTGACACAGTAGCTCATATCGATTTTAGATTTTAGATTTTAGATTTTAGATTGCGGACAAGACTTGTTTTTAAACGAACCGCGAAGACGCGAAGCGGCGCGAAGGAATAGGGAAGAGAGAAGAGAGAGAAGAGAGAGGGTTGATAACTCATGCGGTGTGGGATAAGCTGTCCCGCTTCTGGCGTTGTATTTTTCGGGCGGGCGGGACACCCCACAAGCATTTCATCTGAGATGTTGCACTATTCTCAATCAGGCTTTTAGGGACGGGCTACAAGAGCTCACCCTATAAGAAATTCATTCTTTGTGGAACAGGCATCTTGCCTGTTCTTAAAAATGGTGCAAGATGTGAGTTTTATCAAACTGGAGTGTAAAATTTAGATGCGCCTGGGCTGATAAGGCTATTTTAATGCGCTGGATCGAATCGGGACGCTGCCAGAGCTGCCGAACCCACGCCGCATGAGTGCTGGGAGGGAGATAATTGCCGTTGGCGAAGCCCTCGAAGAGGCTCGCACAGGCCGATCGCGCAGAGCGAAAATTGTGCTATAGTCTTACTGTGCTTGGAATTTGAGGCACAATCGATCTGTCCGGTTCAGGGACGCTCAGAAATATTTCAAAATATTTTTGCCCTACCCCTAGACTTGTGCTGAGATCTGATGCTATAGTTAAAACTGATACGGCGAGCGTAGCCAAGTGGTTAAGGCAGTGGTTTGTGGTACCACCATTCGTGGGTTCAAGTCCCATCGTTCGCCCTTTTGATTCTAAACAGTTTAATTCGATCGCCCGTCGCCTGTACGGTAATTTGCGATGGTCGTAGGGTGTGCAATGCACACCTTAATTTTTTTTTTGATGTCGCGGTTCTGTCGGCACAAGTTCCGATGTGCTAATCTTAAATCCAATCTAAAATCTAAAATCTAAAATCAAAATATGCCATCTTTAGTAACAGAAGATTGGGGATATAAATTTAGTGGCGATCGCACAATTAATAAGTTTATTCGGGATATAGAAGGAGAAGCGGCTTTAGGGAAATATTGCGATTGGGAATGCAAAGAACGTGCGGAAATTCTGATGTCGGAGATAGCTGGCAAATCCCACAATCTTTTCTACGTCCGTCGCCAAAAGATAAATGAGAGATATTCAGAAGAAGAAATCTGGGAATTGCTGCTTGCTACGGATGGAGATGATTTTGAATTACCCGAATTGTTGCAAAAAGCCGATCGCACTTTGCGGTTGTTAGCAACTGTACGCTGTGAAGACGGAATTGGCGGTTTAAAACTGCTGGATGCTGGTTTGGTGGCGGTTCCCAGAGGGAGGAAAGATGGGTACGCTTTGCCGGTTCAGTTGCGACTTTTGGCTAACAGCAGATCGCCAATTCCTGCAAAGTCGATCGCCCGCGTCCAACAAATGCCATTTTGGGACGACAGACACATACCAACTACCGAACAGCTAAAAGTTTGGCACACTTTTTTAAATGTGGAAAAACGCATCGCGGAAGCGCGTCAATTTTGCGTACCTTTTCGCGGTCATAATTACGGTTCCGGCTTCAAAATCGTCACTTTTGAAATTGAGCGTAATTCCGCAACTCTTGACGGTTACGAGGAAAATCCCTTAGAATTGGGCGACTTTCGCGAAAGGCTGAAAAAAGCCAGAAATGAAGAAATTATCCTGTTTGATTCGCCGCCCGGAAGCAGAAGCAGCCGCGATGGAGAGACATTGGGTAGCATCGCCGAAATTGACTTTGAACATGGTAAATTACGCATTAAATTAGATGTTGATTTAGGAGTTCGCATGGCGGGCGGCAGATATCAAATGCCCAAACAAGGCTTCTTGTATTTTGAAGCGGCGGGCGATATCAGTCAAATCGAACGCAAGAAAAAAGCTTTAAAAATGCTGACAGATGGCCGCGCTCAAAATCCCTATTTGAGCGAGTTTTTATTCGACTCTTCTCAGGCGAGAATGCCCGAAAAAATGATTAAATTGGATCGGGAAAACTTATTAAATCGCAATGCTAATGACGACCAACTTGCCGCCGTAGAAACGGTGCTTTCGGCGCGGGATTTAATTTTGATTCAAGGGCCGCCGGGAACGGGGAAAACGACTGTGATTGCGGAGATTTGCTATCAAATTGCCCGTCAGGGCGGCAAAACGCTCATTGCTTCGCAAGCAAATTTGGCTGTAGACAATGCTTTGAGTCGGTTAGTTCACAATCCGGCGATTCGGGCTTTGCGGAAGGGAAAAGCTCATAAGGTGCAGGAAGAAGGGCAGCCTTTTTTGGAGGAAAATGCGATCGGCACTTGGCTGCAAAATACGGCGACTGACTGCGAAGAAAAGCTCTCGCAGCGCCTGACTAATGTCAAATCTTTGCGGCAGTTGGTGGCAGACTCAGAGCGATTTACCGCCTACTGTGCAGCAGAGAGAGATTTTTTTAATGAACTAAAACACCTGCACGACAGTCAAGCAAATATTGAGAAAAAGTGCAGCCAGCAAGCAGCAGAATATGAACGGTATTTAACCGAAAAAAGCGATATTGAATCTCTTGTTAGTGGGTTGGAAAATCTGCTGGCTTCGCCTAATGTCAACTGGGAATCTCCTGAAGTGGCTGAGTTTATGCCCCGACTAAAACCTTATTCAGAAGGCAATGTTTTAGTAGAAAACTTTATGGCCAATGTTCGGATTGCCGCTAGCAATGCTATTCAAATAGGCTTCGATCGCCCTGCTTGCGGGGCGTTTGGGATTGCGGTTTGGCTGCAGGAAACTGTAGCAGCGCAAATATCGGAATTTAAGACGGCATTCGATCGCGCTGATGATGTTTGTCACGCTATGTCGGCGGTTGCGGAGTCGTTGCGGGTGTCGCGGCAGATGTCAGATGCTGTGAATCAACTCGAATTGGGCGATCGGCAAAATCAGACACACCGCCACAATCTCGAACAGAAAATCAAGAATTTGGAACTGCGAAAAGCGGAAATTGCAGCCGTTGTCGTCGCCGTTGCACAGTGGATCGAGACAGCGGATACGGGACTCTATGAAGTCGTGAAAACTTGCTGGGAAACAGGTGCAATGCTCACGGATGATATGGTAGAATTGCCGCCAGGATTGCTGAAAATTGCCCGATCGCTCAAATTGCCGATCGTGCCGCCCAAATGCAAAGTCAATTTGCCCGATTTGGATAGGTTGCAAAAGGCGATATCCCACGAAGAAAGCGCAGGTTTTAAGGACATACAAGGGCAACAGTTCCGGTTTAGCGAGTTTTTGCACCTAAATTTGAGTCAAACGCCGATCGTGCTCTCTGCGGGCGATCGTACACAGTGGCAACAACTCGCCAAAGACTTCGCCAGCTATTCCCAAGTCAGCCAAAGTCAGCGCAAATTTATCATCGAAAAATCTCGCACTTTCTTAGGTAGCATTCAACAATTTTATAGTGAATCCTTACATCCAAATCATATCCAGGCTACCTTCGATCGCCTAGTCAAAGAATTGCTGCACAGTATCCTCGCAAATGCGCGTCAGTGCGTGGTTCCCCTGAAAACAGAAACCGAACAGCAGCTTATCAAACAGCAACAATTATTAGATAAAATCGGTCAAACCTTAAACCAGCAGCAAATATCCGCCGCTAAACTTCAGGTAGAAACAGCACAGCAAGAGGCAAACTTAAAAATTAGCGAAGTTACTAATTTGTTGCAAGCAATGGTCCACCAGCAAAATGTACCTGAAAAATTGCGGATTTTATCCGAACAATATCTAGCCCAAAAATCGAATATTTGGGAGCAACCGCAGCAGTTTGTCAAGCAAGTTGATGCTTGGAAAGCAAGCACGATCCAGCTTGAAAAATCCATTGCAGATCTAGACCCTTTTGGGGTTTTGGAAACCATCAAAAACACTCTTGACGAGCATTTATCTCCGCTGCAAACTGCGGCTGCAACTTCGCAGCAGCAACTCGCCGAACTTCAAACAGAATTGAGCAAAATTACCGCTCAACTGCAACAGCAGCAACCGACAGCAGCATTACTTGTTGAGAGAAATTGGTGGGAGTCAGCATGGCAAACTATCCCGCCTCAATATCAGCCAGAAGTTCCTAATACAGGATTATTCACAGTAGCTTTTTTAAACAAAATTAAGCGTTTATTCAAAACTTGGGAGCGGAAATTAGAACAAGAAGAAATAGCCCTAAATCGTTCTCAAAACTTTGTGACAGATTGGATTCAAAAACTCCGCAATCCATCAGAAAAAGACCGCAACGATTTAAAGCAAATTTATATTGACAATGCCAACGTAATCGGCATTACTTGCGTGCAAGCTGCTAGCTTCGATTTTACTAAAAACTTTCCCAGCTTTGATGCAGTCATCATTGACGAAGTTAGCAAATGCACTCCCCCAGAGTTATTAATTCCCGCTTTGAAGGGCAGAAAGTTAGTATTAGTGGGCGATCACCGGCAATTGCCACCGATGTTTAATCAAAGTACGATCGACGATATTGCCGAAGACATCGGCTGTACCGGAGACGAACTTAGCTTCATCAAAGAATCGCTGTTCAAAGTTTTGTTTGAAAATGCCAGCGACAGCATCAAAAAAATGCTGACAACTCAGTATCGAATGCACCCACAAATCATGGGCGCAATCAATCAGTTTTACCAGCAAAAACTCAACTGTGGCATTCAGGGAGCTGACACCAAGCGCGCCCACAACCTCGCAGGTAGAATCATTCAAGAAAATAATCACATTCTGTGGGTGAAAACGCCCATCGGACAAGGATTTGAAGAGGAAAAACAGGGGACTTCGCGGTTGAATGTCAAGGAGATTGATGCGATCGAGCGTTTGTGCGAACAAATGGAGATAGCTTGGCGGCCCAAAGTTGCCGGCGGCGAACCGCCGAAAGAAATCGGAATTATCACTTTTTATGCTGCTCAATTAAATGCAATTAAAGATAGAATCGAAGGCGAAAGATTCCCTGCTTTGAGCATCCGCACTGGTACGGTTGACATATTTCAAGGCATGGAAAGACCTGTAATTATTGTCAGCACAGTGTGCAATAATGTTAGGGGCGATATTGGATTTGCTAAGGAACCGGAACGGGTGAATGTGGCATTTTCCCGCGCTCAAGAATTGCTGGTAGTTGTCGGCTGCCACGATTTATTTACCCAACAAACAGGTACAGTGGGAAAAATGTATCAGGAAGTTTCAAAAACGGTGCGTCACTGCGGAGGTTTTGTAGATGTTTCTAGCGTCCTCAACTAAACCCATAGACTCGAATTTAAGTTCGCTAGCCGAACAGATTGAGCAACAAAATCCGGGTTTGTCAGTGTTGGCGGCGCGTCAATTCCGCTTTGCAATCCGCCAAACTCCGCTGGAGGTGGCGATTAGCGAACCGCGCGAGTTTAACGTGTTGGAAGAGTTCATTTTGCGGGCGGGTGTTGAGTTTGAACCTGCGCCAACTTTGAAGGAATTGGCGGATTTGCTGGGGTTAGACGAGATTTTTGTGAAGACTGCGGCGGCGACTCTGGTTAGTTTGGAAAGCTTGGAGGTGGCTGAAAATGGAAAAATTGCGATCGCCCCGCAAGGCAGAGATTTTTTCGAGAAAGGTGCGGTTAGTCGATCGCAAATTCAATCAATGTATGCCATTTCCGATCCGCTGAATCAAACTCTTACCTTTAAATTCGATGCTTTAGCCGCAGAATCGGTCAACTTGCCCGATTTAGCGGATTTAGTATCGCTCGAACATAAAATTACTGACCTTGCGGATTTAAGTATAGCAGAAATCCAGCCGTTAATTCAAGCTTCCGGCTTAGGAATTCACGTCCCCGAAAACGGCAAAATCGTGTCTAAGTGCGATGTCGTCGGCGACGATTTAGGTATTTGGCAAACAGTCTCGATTTTTGTGTTGTTAGATGCGATCGAAAATAAAACTACTATTCAAGTCCGACAGGGAAAGCAAATATTAGAAACAGCTTCAAACTTGCTAAACGAACTTGAATTTCAGCAAAAAATTTCCTTGAAAGACTTGTTTGAAGTAACCCCAGACATCGCACAGCAAGAATCAGAGACAATCCCCGTCCAGAAAACTCCTCAAAAGCCATCTAAGAAGAAATCCAAGAAAACGATATGATAAGCACTACACTCCTGATTAACTTAAAAATTAAAACTATATAGAAAATTAGGATGGTACCGATTGACAGTATACCGCGATTTTGGTATAATTAATACTTGTTTGCAATCGCGCTGAGAATTTGTCTGTGTCTGCCAAAGATACTTTCCACGAATCCGTAAAGCGAGCCCTTCAAAAAGAACAGTGGGTGATTACTGCCCATCCACTAAGGTTTAAGTTTGGCAATGTTAAATTTCAGGTTGATTTGGGAGCAGAAAGGTTAGTCGCAGCGGAGCGAGGAGGGGAGAAAATTGCAGTCGAAATCAAAAGCTTCCTCAATCCTTCTGTAATTACAGACTTTTATGCTGCATTGGGACAATTTCTCAGTTATCGGCTAGGGCTGGCATCTGTTGAACCTAATCGGAAATTATACTTGGCAGTACCAATTGACGTGTATAGAACATTTTTTCAGTCTGAGTTTACTCAAGCTGCGGTACAACAGTATCAGGTATTGCTAATCGTATACGATGCAACAAATGAGGTAATTGTACAATGGACAAACTAGCTCAATATCGTCAGTACGTTCAGACATTAATGAGCCGTTATGCCGAAGATGATGTTTCAGATGATGAAGTCGAAGTGCAACTAATTTTAGACACAGAGCGAGATCATTATCAGTGGATGAATGTCGGCTGGGAACACTTAACCCGGATTTATCAAACCTTCATTCACATTGACATCAAAGATGGAAAAATCTGGCTTCAGCAAAATTTGACAGAGGAAAATCCTGCGGAGGAATTAGTTGCAATGGGAGTACCGAGGGAGGATATTATTTTGGGATTGCAACCGCCATACAAACGGCCGTATACTGACTACGGCGTCGCGTAAAAAATTAAGTTAAAAGAAACAGAATACTCCGATACCAGACTTCGCAAAAGTTGTCTGGTATCTACTTTTTACTACTGAGCCTTAACGCATTTCAGCATTCGCAAAGTAGCGGCCTCCGCGTAATTGGGTTTTGCAGAATCATTCGGAGCAAACCATCGCCAATTTCGTTAAAAGCGGCAGCAACAGAACAATAAGAATAAATTTGAGTAAAAATAGAAGCAGCCCAATAATTCTGAGTGTCTGAAAAAGTTTTAGACTGTTCTTTAGCAACTAAATCCCGGTTCATTCTCCGGGCTGAGAAACCAAATTCCGCCGCTCGACGGAGCACCGCCATCAATTCAGCGCGAGTGACGGACTGCGTAGGTTTAAAAGTTCCATCTTGATAGTAGCTAACTATCTTGTTTTTCCGCGCCAATAGAAGTTTCCCGGCACTCCAGCGGAAAATATCAACGTCGCTAAATGGACGGATAGAAACATGGCTAGGAAAGGTGATATTAGCACCTTGTATTCATTTCAAAGATTCCCAAACTCAAGATACCAATTGCTCTCTGGTAACAGCAAGTTGCGGCCGCCAAGCATTATTTTGAGAAAACCGGGCTACAAACCCAAAGCCCACAACTTCTTTAATTTCGGAAGCGTAGATATCATCGGTAGCTATTTCCGAATTGTAGAAAAGCCAGTATTACCTACGGTATGGGTATTTCCTGCGGTATTGGCTGCGGTATGGGTATTTCCTGCGGTATTGGCTGCGGTGATGGCTGCGGTATTGGCTGCGGTGATGGCTGCGGTATTGGTATTGGTATTGGCTGCGGTATTGGCTGCGGTATTGGCTGCGGCATCACTTCGGTATTGCCTCCGGTATTGCCAATTTCTTCCGGTGCGGGTTGATTGGTAGTGAAATAAAAGTGACCTAATGTGCGGCCTTGATAAGCTCTTTTACTCAATCGCCAAGCAGGATCGAGACTGATTTTCATGAAGTCGTTAACATCGCCATTTGTGCGACCGATAATCACCGATTTACCTTGGTAATCAACCGGAGTTCCCATTAGAAGAACATTGCCATCAACACTTTCCAAGCTTAGGGTGTATTTTAATGCTAAATCTGTGCCTGCCATGCGAATTGAAAAGCCGTTGCTGTCTGTTGCGCGCCCACAAATACCGGTGAAATCAAAACTAACTAATAATGGATCGACTTTCACGGGATTAGAGCCACTTTCGCTCCAGCATTTTCGCTTGTCAGATACTTGTTCTACAATTAGCAATTGGTAGCCGCCGTAAGGGCGGGGTTGGGCGATGACAATTACTCGGTCTTGGTTAATGTCGGTTTCGTCAAAAGTAAATGCTTTAGCCGAACCGATCGCGCCCAGTGTTAAAATTGCTGAACTAGCCAGTGCTGCCACTGTTCGTACAAGTGAATGTTTCATAATTTTTCCCTATTTGCCCCTTGTTTTGATGAGACCTATCTAGAATATAAAAAGGTCGCGCTCTCCAGACAACAAGATAGAATTTTACCATCTCTTGTTCCGGTGATATCGTTTCCGGTTGCATCGTAATTAATATTACCCGCAGTCAGGACACGGCACTGCCGTGTCCCTACAGTTAATAGGCGTGATAGTTAGAGCCGAGGGGGCGAGGGCGGGCGAACCCTTGCCCGCAGTACGATTATTTTGGGGTAGGGAAACGGCATTGCCGTTTCCGACCTTGCGTGATATTAATTGCAGGAAACGATCGCACTATCCATCTAAAAAACGGTGCGTTACACTTGTTAACGCACCCTAAAACAAACATTCAAAAAGTGTCTTTGCTGTCTAGCGGAACATACTGCTAACAGAACTATCTTCGTGAATCCGCCAAATAGTTTCTCCGAGCAAATTGGCTACCGAAAGCACCGTCAACTGCTTAAAACGGTTCTCTTCAGGCACAGGAATTGTATTCGTAACAATTACCTCTTCCAAAATCCCGCTAGACAAACGCTCGATCGCTGGAGGGGAAAACACCGCATGAGTAGCACAAGCATAAACCTGCCTCGCACCCTCGCGGCGCAACAATCTCGCGCCCTCAGAAATTGTGCCGGCAGTATCGATCATGTCGTCCACCAACACGGCCGTTTTGCCCTTGACATCACCGATAAGATTCATCACTTCTGCCACGTTGTGAGCTTGGCGGCGCTTGTCAATAATTGCCAGGGGAGCATCGTCAAGCTTTTTGGCAAAAGCTCTAGCCCTAGCGACTCCGCCCACATCCGGCGAAACCACAACAATATCCGTCAATTGCTTGCTCGCCAGATAATCCAATAGCACCGGTGAACCGTAAACGTGATCGAAAGGAATGTCAAAATAACCTTGAATCTGAGCCGAGTGCAAATCCATCGCCAAAATGCGACCGGCCCCAGCTTGAGTAATCAAATTAGCCACTAATTTTGCAGTAATCGACTCTCTTCCGGCCGTTTTGCGATCGGCCCTAGCATATCCGTAATAGGGAATGACAGCAGTAATTTGTCTGGCCGAAGCGCGGCGACAAGCATCGATCATAATTAACAATTCCATGAGGCGATCGTTTACCGGACAGCAAGTTGGCTGAATCAAGTAAACATCGCAACCCCGAATCGATTCTTGAATTTGAACGTAGAGTTCTCCATCAGCAAACCGCTTGCGAACCATCGGCCCCAAATCGATCCCCAGATAGCGAGCCACCTCTTGGGCGAGGGGAACATTAGCAGAACCGGAGAACAGCCGCAGACGGTCGTGAGCGGAAATCGGCGGCTCGGGAAGCGGAAGCGGTAAAGTAGCAGAACGGATCACAGCAGGCCTCTTGCAGGACGTTTATTCCACCGCTATCTTACCATCTGAAACTAGAAATATTCAGCCAATTTTTTGAGAGATTTAACTTTTGGGGCGGTCACAAGTGTTAAGTTAGGCCGATTGAATAGGACTTGCAGAAATATGTCCGATCGAGCAGGTTTCTCGCCCGCATTCTGCACCCTCAACCCTCACAATCGGTTTTTACTTATTTTTATCCAGCAATAAGCTATAAATTATACTTTGATACCGTACATTAACGGACGAAAAACTTTTTAAAGGGATAATTTATTACTTTAAAGCCCACATTCGGCATCCTCAAAGGTCACAATCGGTTTTTACTTATTTTTATCCCGCAATAAAACTATCAATTATACTGATATACAGTATATTAACGGATAAAAACTTTTTAATGGCATAATTTATTACTTTAAAGGTAGAGCTTTCTACGTAATTGTGCTGAGTGACACCCCAGGGTGCGGAATCTGGGTTAAAGATAGAGTTTTCTGCGTAATTATTATGATGCGTGACACCCCAGGGTGCGGAATCTGGGTTCTCGCGAAATCTGTACTGGCAGAAGTACGATCGCACTGGTGCCCCTGCATCTAAAAATTCTGGCGTGAGTCAATTTGGGGTCGAGACTGGAAGTGCAGCCGCCCAAAATTCGGTCGAAGGTCTAAGGCATCCGGGTTCAATGCGATAAAAATGCCACCAACAGGCAATAAACTTGAAAAATACTGTAAAAAAAGTTAAGAATCGGAAGCATACTCCAGATTTTTGATATCGGGCAAAGCAAGGTAGAAATCGATGAGCTTAAGAGAACGCATTGACGCAGAAATCAAAGCAGCCATGAAGTCCAAGGACAAAGTTCGCTTGGAAACAGTTCGCGGCATCAAGAAATTTATTCTCGAAAAAGAAGTCAGCCTCCGTCCTTCCGGCCAAGACACGCTGACAGAAGCTCAAGAAATGGAAATTTTGATGCAAATAGCCAAACAGCGCCGGGATTCGATCGAACAATACCGCAAAGGTGGCCGCGAAGATTTAGTCGCACAAGAGGAGGCGGAGTTAGCAATTGTTGAAGAGTATTTGCCACCGCAGATGTCAGACGAAGAGGTGAGTCAAGTCGTTGACGAAGTGATTGCCTCGGTTGGCGCTACTTCTGCAAAAGATATGGGCAAGGTGATGGGCAAGGCAATGCAGCAGCTTAAAGGCAAAGCAGACGGTAACAGAATTCAAGACATGGTGAAAGCAAAGCTTAGTCAGTAGTCAGCAGTCAGTAGTCAGCAGACATCTCCCATAAATAATCTCAAGCTTTATAGAGATGTATGGCCGGGGGGCAGGGGGGCGACAATTTATTAGGGCTAAGGCCAAAAAACCCGGTTTCTACGAAAAATCGTGCATTTCTCCCTTGAGATATTGACGCAGAAACCGGGTTTTCGATCGTATCTGCAGGTTGCAACCTGTGTATTTTTGTGAAAAAACCCGGTTTCTCACCATCCTTGCGTTCAAGAATGTCAAAAAAATGTACAATGCTAATTTTGGTCGGGACTGGGGACTACAGAGAGTGAAGTATGCTCAAGGGCACTAAAGACCTAGGATTACTAAGTCTGCGAGCGATCGTCTATTTTTTGACAGTTTCTACTTAAACTTATGCAGCCACCTATTGCTATTGGAACTCTCCTACAAAACCGCTACCGCTTGGTGAATATTTTAGGTCAAGGAGGATTTGGCCGGACTTATTTAGTAGAAGATTTGGGGCGGTTTCAAGAACGCTGCGCCCTGAAGGAATTGATTCCGGTGCAAAGCGGGCCTTACGTTTTGGAAAAATCGAAGGAATTGTTTCAAAGAGAGGCGGCAATACTTTACCAAATTGGGCACCCACAAATTCCCCAGTTTCGGGCAATATTTGAAGAGAACCAGCGTTTGTTTTTAGTGCAGGATTACGTGGAAGGGATGACTTACCGCGAACTGTTGCTCGATCGAACTTCAACAGGCCGCACCTTCACCGAAGCCGAAGTCTTGATATTTATCCGGCAAATGCTGCCGGTACTGGCTCACATCCACGCCCGCGGCATCATCCACCGCGACATCTCCCCAGAAAATATCATCTGCAGGGAAAACGATCGAATGCCAGTGCTGATTGACTTTGGAGTGGTGAAGGAACTCGCCACCAAAGTCCAGTCTCCCGAAGGAACAGCCCACGCGACAACTGTCGGCAAAATCGGCTACGCGCCGATGGAACAGTTGCAAAGCGGGCGGGCAACTGCCAGCAGCGACCTCTACGCTTTAGCTGTAACGGCGATCGTCCTGCTGACAGGCAAAGAACCGCAGGAATTGCTCGATCGAACAACCCTGCAGTGGAATTGGCAGCAGCAAGCGCAGGTGAGCACGGGTTTGGCTTTGGTGCTGAATCGGATGTTGAGTCGGTCTCCGGGCGATCGATATCAATCTGTCAGCGAAGTCGCCCAAGCACTCGACGGCCAAACTAATCCTAAGCCTAACCCGCCAACTGTACCGCCCGCGCCAGCAGCGGTGCCGACAAACCCTTCCCTAATAGCAACGGTGGCCGTGGGCAGGCCGCCAGAGCCCGCCGCCGAAAGTTCCCACCCGCAAAACCAGCCAGACCCGTTAATTGAGCCTGCTGGCGACAATTTTTGGGACAATCCCATCGCTGCGATCGGTCTGCTGGCGGGCTTAGTAATCTTGACGGGCTTCGGTTCCTGGGCTTTAGTCGGCTCATTTCTCAACAATTCGCGCCCCAAACCCACTCCGACACCGCCAGCACTTACAAGTCCGACGCCGACACTAACTCCGGTACCAAACCCGCTACCTTTGCCAACCCCAACCCCGCAACCAGTGCCAGAACCGAGCCCTGAACCAGTGCCGGAACCAAGCCCAGCACCAGTGCCGGAACCGAGCCCTGAACCAGTGCCGGAACCGAGCCCTGAACCAGTGCCGGAACCGAGCCCTGAACCAGTGCCGGAACCAAGCCCAGCACCAACTCCGACACCAACTCCGACACCAAAACCGACGCCCGCACCAACTCCAGCGCCCAAACCGACGCCCAAACCGACTCCAGCGCCCAAACCGACACCAAAACCGACGCCCGCACCAACTCCAGCGCCAACTCCAGCGCCAACTCCAGCACCAACACCGGAACCTGCCCCAACACCCGCACCGTCGCCGGAACCCGCACCAACACCCGCGCCGGAACCGGAACCCGCACCAACACCCGCGCCGGAACCGGAACCCGCACCAACTCCCGCACCGGAACCGGAACCCGCACCAACACCCGCACCATCGCCGGAACTCTAAACTTCTGGCAAAATTCCCCTAGACTGATGTTGAGGCCAATTACTTGTTAGCTATTTGCCAATGAACTCGCTGCTAATTGCTGGAACTGATACCGACGCGGGCAAAACTGTTTTGACCAGCGCTCTGGCTGCTTATTGGCAAATGTATTTTCCCGATCGCAGTTTGGGAATGATGAAACTCTTGCAAACGGGAACGGGCGATCGCGAACTCTACACCCGTTTGTTTGCCCTCGACCAATCCCCCGAAGAACTCAATCCGCTGCACTTTGATGCGCCTCTAGCACCGCCGATTGCTGCGGAACGGGAGGGGAGACATATCGAACTCGAAAAGGTCTGGACGGCTTGGCAAAGCCTCTCGGAGCGCAAGGATTTTGTGTTGGTGGAAGCTTTGGGAGGACTCGGTTCGCCTGTAACGTGGGAACTGACGGTAGCCGATATTGCCAGGGATTGGCGGCTGAGGGGGGTTTTGGTAGTACCTGTGAGGTTGGGGGCGATCGGGCAAGCTGTGGCGAATGTTGCTCTCGCCAGACACACTGGTTTTAAGCTCAGAGGAATTGTGCTTAATTGCGTTAAAGCTTATTCCGAACAAGAAATTGCCGATCGAGCGCCCGTCGATTTGATCCAGTCGCTAACTCAAATACCTGTTTTGGGTATTTTGCCGCATTTAGATGACCCGACTGACCTTGCTAAATTAGCTAAAGCAGCTTCTCAATTAGATTTAGAGCGGTTGCTACCAGGGGTTAATTTAGTTCCTCATACTTCTAAATAACCCTATTCTAAACACCTCTGTTTCTCATTCTTCTCTTCCTCTGCGTACTCTGCGCCCTCTGCGGTTCATAAAAAAAATATCCTGCACAACTGGGATAGGATTGAAGAAGATTTTATTTTAACCGCAGAGACCGCAGAGACCGCAGAGACCGCAGAGAGAGTTTCACAAATTATTCAGGGTTGCTATAATTAGTAATTGCCATTTATTAAGTGATTAAACCTCAAAGTTAATAAAAAAAAGGAGAATAAAACATGGTTTCTACTTTACCGAATTTAACGTCTGTGGATTTATCTCAATTGCGGCTGGAAATTATAAATTTGCAGCCTCAGCTAGTCGAATGGCGTCGCCTTTTGCACCAAAAGCCGGAGTTGAGTTTTGATGAAAATTTAACGGCGCAGTTTGTCTCGCAAAAGTTGCAGGAATGGGGCATTGAGCATCAAACTAATATTGCTAAAACGGGTATTGTCGCAACTATAGACAGCGGCAAACCGGGGCGGGTTTTGGCAATTCGGGCGGATATGGATGCTTTGCCGATTCAAGAGGAAAATGAGGTGGATTATCGATCGCAGCATGATGGAATTATGCACGCTTGCGGTCACGACGGCCACACTGCGATCGCCCTCGGTACTGTTTGTTATCTGGCCAAGCACAAACACAGCTTTTCGGGTAAAGTAAAATTTATCTTTCAGCCCGCCGAAGAAGGGCCAGGGGGCGCAAAACCGATGATTGAAGCGGGAGTTTTGAAGAACCCTGATGTTGATGCGATCGTCGGCTTGCATTTGTGGAACAATCTGCCTTTGGGCACTGCAGGCGTCCGCAGCGGCGCGCTGATGGCTGCTGTCGAAGTTTTTGACTGCACGATTTTTGGCAAAGGTGGACACGGCGCAATGCCACATCAGACTGTGGACTCGATCGTAGTTACAGCCCAAATTGTCAGCGCTTTGCAGGCAATCGTCGCGCGGAACATTGACCCGATCGACTCAGCGGTAGTAACTGTCGGCAAATTCCACGCAGGCCACACCCACAACGTCATTGCCGATACCGCTCAAATCGGTGGCACGGTGCGCTATTTCAATCCAGCATATCAAGATTATTTTGCAAAGCGAATCGAGCAAGTAATTGCCGGAATTTGTCAGAGTCACGGGGCAAATTACCAATTCGATTATTGTTCGCTTTACCCGCCAGTTATTAATGATTCGAGAATAGCTGAATTGGTGCGTGGCGTGGCAGAATCAGTTGTCGAAACTCCTGCAGGAATCGTGCCGGAATGTCAAACAATGGGCGGCGAGGATATGTCGTTCTTTTTGCAAGAAGTGCCAGGTTGCTATTTCTTCTTGGGTTCAGCAAATCCAGAGAAAAACTTGGCTTACCCCCACCATCACCCGCGCTTTGATTTTGATGAAACTGCGCTGGGGATGGGTGTAGAAATGTTTGTGCGGTGTGTGGAAAAGTTTTGTGCGAATTAATGAAAGATTGTGTCATCCGGTGGGGGCGGGTTTATGAGATTATTGATTTTAGGCAATGATAGTTTGTAAAACCCGCCCCTACAGCAATCATATCTATTTAACCCGATCTCTTGCACCCGCCGTCAAAAACCTGTAGGGGCGGGTTCACCAAAAGATTTAAAGAATGCAGACAGCTTAAATAAACCCGCCCCCACCCCACGCGAGAGTCTTTTTACCGAGTTTGAAAGATATTCTGCACCATTTTCTTATCTACACTCGCCGCTGCCTTATCCAATTCGGCAATCTCCCCGGAGTCTAACTCCCACCCCAAAGCACCAATATTATCCCTCGCCTGTGCCGCAGATTTCGCCCCCGGAATCGGAATAGTTTCTTTGCAGATACACCAGTTAATTGCTACCTGCGAAACAGTCTTGTTTCTGAAAGCCGCTATTTCTCGCAAACACTCCAAAAGCGATCGCATTCCCGGAAGTAGCTGCTTGCACGCCAAACCTCGGATACCTTTAGGAAGAGAGCCGTTTTCGGAATATTTACCCGTCAGCAACCCCAAGGCTAGAGGACTGTAAGCAATCAATTTTATCCCCAATTCATCGCAAACATCTTTCAATCCGAGTTCTGTCACCGGATAGGTAGAAAGTAGCGAATATTGCACTTGTAAACTAACAATAGGAATTTGGCGATCGCTAAATTTCCTATGCACCCATTTCAGCCGTTTCGGCCCGTAATTAGACAGGCCTACTCCCTTGACCAATCCTTGCTCGTAAAGGTCAGCCAAACCGTCTAAAAGAGATCCCTCTTGCCAAGGAGCGTAATTAGCTGTAGACCAGTGCATTTGCACCAAATCTACATTTTTTCCGAGGCGCGCAGCAGAGGCTTTGCAAGCAGATATCATTGATTGTCGCGTCAGTCTCCAAGGATAAGCAGCCAGTTTTGTCGCAATACAAATACTGTCTTTATTTGCACCTTGATATTGTTGAGAAAACTGCCCCAAAAGCTGCTCGCTGCGTCCGTTTAATTTCCCCGTTCCGTAAGAGTCGCCGGTATCGAATAAAGTGACGCCGCTGCTGACGCAAAGATTGAAAACGGCTTGCAATTCCTCGTCCATACTTTCATTGTAGCCCCAGAGGAATCTGTTGCCCCAGGCCCAAGTGCCGCAGCCCATTTTTGGCAGTAAAATTTTTTGGTTAGTTTGCATTTTTATTGATGATTAATGATTGAGATCGCGGTAAGGTGCGCAGTGCGCACCCTACTTTTAAATTTTTTTACGTGGTTGGCGAGGGCGAAGGTGCGGTGTTTTTAATAGGTTGCTCTGGCTTAGCTTTCGGGTCTGGTTTGGGTGGCGCCGGCGGAGGGAAAGTCGCCGCACGTCTGGGTATTTGTAGCGCTGTTCGGAATGCAGAAGACGGGAAGAAAGCACTAAATTGAGAAAGTCGATGGGCGAGGGGTTCTGGTGCATATTCCCACAAGCTTTCGTAGTAGAAGAAAGCGACGCCTAAGCCGTATCCTTGGACTGCTTGCACCTGAGATTTAATTTGGTGAATCGGTACTGGGTTATTTCTCAAACCTGTCATAATCCCAACTCCGGTGGGGATTTTTTGCTGTGCTTCTTGCATTTCTGGACGGTTAATCTTGTCTACAAATGATTCTAGATTGGGACGGTACACTTGCACGATTAGCTCGTCGGCAATATCCAAACGCACCCAAGCCAGCCAATCTTGCAGGTGATGTTTGTAAGCAAACTCGTAGTAATTGGGAGAAATCGAGAAAATTGCATTGGGTTTGACTGCTTTGACGGCTTGATTTAGCTGCGACATAAAAGCGGTAATTTTATTGGCTCGCCACTGCACCCATGCTGGGTTTTGAAAATCTTTGGGCGGAGCTTTTTTTGTTTCTTTGGTATACAAAGCAACTGTGTAGTCATCGTAGCCAAATTCCGACGGCAAACTCATGTGATCGTCAAATTGAATGCCGTCTGCGTTATATTGAGTGGTGATTTCTAGTACGAGTTCGGTAATAAATTGTTGCACTTCTGGATGAAAGGGATTGAGCCAAACTACTTCGCCGCCGGCGTCGTTTGATGTTTGGCTGCCGTCCTGTTTTTGTGTCAGCCACTCGGGATGATTTAAGGCTAATTCTGAGGTGGGAGGAGCCATGAAACCAAACTCAAACCAAGGAATTACTAGCAAGCCTTGGCGGTGAGCTTTGTCGATTAAATCGGCGAGCATATCTTGTCCGTCTAACCCTCTGTAAACAAAGGGTTGAATGTCTCTTTGCTGCGCTACATAGCTGGGATACATTGCATAGCCAGAATTCCAGGCTACGGGATAAATTGTGTTGAAATTTAACCGTTTTAGTTGGCTGACAGCATCTCCTAGTTTGCGGCTATCTCTGAGGATGTCTTTGTCGTTTGTCGTCATCCAAACGCCGCGAATTTCCTGGCGGGGTTGCTGGGCGATCGCCGGAATGAAGTTGTTCGCCAGCAATACTATAATGAATGAGAGGGCAAACAGAAGCGGGAAAAGAGTTTTCATCGATCGCTGCCAACTGCGCGGAATGATGCGTAATGTCATAGTTTTGAATGGTGAGTTAGCTATTGAAACACACCCCGGCATAATTTGGTGATAAAATTTGCTCGCTTTACAGTCTACAACCATTGGCGCTGAATGTGGAATCGGTTAAGTGCAATCGGTGGATTGATGTTATGCGATCGCAACTGAGCGAAGTATAATCTATGAGACAGAGAGTAGATGAGAGCATTATGTCAAAGTGCTGGGAAATCATTCATTACGCACTGCAAGCTCTCCTGACCGGACAGTGCAGCCCAAGGAGTGCGAGTGCTGTACAATATCGGTGCTGGAACATTTCGATCGAACATCTGTAATTGTGAAAGATTTAGTGTTAATTGGTGGCGGTCACAGTCATGCTATTGTATTAAAAATTTTCGGCATCAAACCGCTGCCGGGAGTGCGTTTGACTCTGATTAGCGATGTCCTGCACGCGCCTTATTCGGGGATGTTGCCGGGGCACGTTGCCGGGTTTTACAATTATGATGAATGTCATATCGATTTGCGATCGCTCGCTGAATTTGCCGGGTGTCAAATATTAATCGATCGGGCGATCGCGATCGACTTTAACAAAAATTTAGTTATTTGTCAAACTCGCCCTCCGGTTAATTTTGATGTGCTTTCGGTGGATATCGGCAGCACTCCCGCGACTTTATCTGTACCGGGTGCAGCAGAATATGCAATTGCAGCTAAACCCGTACCGGAGTTTTTAGCTAGCTGGAATCAGTTAATTTCCGAAAGGCAAAACTCTCCCCAAAAACCGCTGCAGGTAGCGATTGTAGGCGGCGGTGCAGGCGGCGTAGAATTAGCATTAAATATGCAATCTCGATTGGGGAAGGAAGAGGTAAGAACGAAAAGGGAAGAAAATTTAGAAAATTTATCATCAGAAATTCATTTGTTTCACAGCGGTGCTGAATTAATGCCTGCACATAACCATCGGGTGCGCCGACGCCTTCAAGAAATTCTCATCAGTCGCAGCATTCAATTGCATTTAAAGGAAAAAGTCTGTGCTGTAAAAAAGATTGAGAGAGAAACCAATCCTCAATTCCCTACCGATTACCAAATTTCCTGTAAATCAGGTTTAGAATTAGAGTGCGATCGCATTTTTTGGGTGACACAAGCATCGGCAGCCAATTGGATAAAAGAATCCGGTTTAGCAGCCGACTCAAACGGCTTCATGCAAGTCAACGACTGCCTGCAATCAGTCTCTCACCCCAACGTATTTGGGGCTGGAGACATCGCCGCGATGGTTAATTATCCCCGTCCCAAAGCAGGCGTGTTTGCCGTGCGTCAGGGCAAACCGCTGTTTGAAAATTTGCAGCAGTTTTTATTGGGAAAACCGCTGAAACCCTTTGTACCGCAGGAACAATATTTAGGGTTAATTGGTACTGGGAATAAAAGGGCGATCGCATCTCGCGGATCTTTCATGTGGGAATCGGCGCTGCTGTGGTACTGGAAAGATTGGATCGATCGGCAATTTATGCAAAAATTTAGCAACATCACTCAGAAATAGGTCAATAATCACTCTAAATGTAGGGTGGGCAATGCGCACGTTACCCGTTACAGTACAAGAAGTAATGAGCCACAACATATGTTCAGAAAAATTGGATTTTGGCTGCTTTGGATTGCATTTAGCACCTACGCCTTTGTATTTGCACCACCCGACAGCCCAGAAACCATCACACTAATTACCAATCTTTCCACAGGCAAAATAGCAGGGATCAACCCTTTAATTGTAGCTTTATTCAACATCATGGGAGCCTGGCCGCTAATCTACAGTTGCGTGCTGTTTGCTGACGGCAGGGGGCAGAAAATACCTGCATGGTTATTTGCCGTTTTATCCTTTGGCCTCGGCGCATTTGCCTTGTTGCCTTATTTAGCCCTGCGCGAACCTAATCCAGAATTTTATGGCCCTAAAAACGTATTTTTAAAGGTATTAGACTCCCGTTTTACAGGGATTTTATTAACATTAGGGGCTGTTGCTTTAGTTGCTTTTGGCTTGACAAAAGGCGATTGGTCTGATTTTATTAGTCAGTGGCAAACCAGCCGTTTTATCCACGTAATGAGTTTAGATTTTTGTATGCTTTCCCTGCTATTTCCTGCGTTATTGGCAGACGACATGGCCCGTAGAGGAATGCAGAACTCTACAGCATTTTGGGCAGTAACATTAGTGCCGCTGTTCGGGCCGCTGGCTTATCTGTGCGCGCGCAAACCGCTGCCGGAAACTAATAATGAAACTGTTACAAATTAGACAGCAATACAGGGAATCCTCAGTTTAATTTAGGAATCAATCACAATAAATCAGACAAGAACAGGCTTTCCCTCCTATTCCACAATCACTAATCCACAATAAGTAATTTTTCTCAGGGGACGAGTTCCTAGCCCACCTGTTAGGAATTGTCAAGATGCTTCGCAACGAGTAAATATTGTTGTGCGGAAATTAACGTATCATTGTATCGTTCCAAGTGAGTGGAGGAAAGGAGCTGGCCTCGATTAGCTCAAACAATTTTGAGTTTAGCACCAGAGGAACGAGAGCAACCGCAACAGTTGCTCTATCGCCATAGTAGCCCCAGCCCTGTCAAGGTGCAATCAACGCAATTGTGTCATCTTAGGCGTTAGTTTTTAGCCATAAACGTTATTTATTGCGTTTGGACTCTGAAAAAAAAGAAGATCGCCCGCTACAAGATTTCCAGGGTTTGAAGAACTTCTGCACACTCCTGATTGGGCTGACAATACTCACCCTACTAATAAGCTGTTGGGCATCTAAATTGTATTTTTGGGCGGGCGGGACGCCCACCCCACAAGAATTACATCAAACTTAACTGTAAAAGTTAGATGCGCCTGGGCTTATTAGCTTTGGGCTACAGGTTCCTTAGCCAAAAACTTCTCTAATTCCGTCAAAGCATCGGCATCAACCTTAGTCTGCATCGGACAGAATTTAGGGCCGCACATCGAACAGAATTCAGCAGTTTTGTAGATATCTGCAGGCAAAGTTTCGTCGTGATATTCCTTTGCCCGTTCGGGATCTAATGACAGCTCAAATTGACGGTTCCAATCGAAATTGTAACGCGCTTTCGAGAGTTCATCGTCGCGATCGCGCGCACCCGGACGCCGGCGCGCAATATCGGCAGCGTGAGCCGCAATTTTGTAAGCAATCAGCCCGTTTCGGACATCCTCTGCATTCGGCAATCCTAAGTGTTCCTTCGGTGTCACGTAACACAGCATTGCAGTACCGTACCAACCAGCCATCGCGGCCCCAATTGCTGAGGTAATGTGGTCGTATCCAGGCGCAATATCTGTCACCAACGGCCCCAAAACATAGAAGGGTGCTTCGGAACATTCCTCCATTTGTTTCTTGACATTAAACTCAATTTGATCCATCGGCACGTGGCCCGGGCCTTCCACCATTACCTGCACATCATGTTCCCAAGCTTTGCGAGTTAATTGTCCCAAAGTTTTGAGTTCAGCTAATTGAGCATCATCCGACGCATCGTGAGTGCAACCGGGCCGCAGAGAATCTCCCAAACTAAACGAAACATCGTATTTTTTGAAGATTTCAATGATGTCGTTAAAGTGAGTGTAGAGGGGATTTTGTTTGTGGTGATGCAGCATCCACCGCGCCAAAATGCCGCCGCCGCGAGAGACAATCCCGGTAATCCGATTTCTCACCAACGGCAAATGCTCAATCAAAATTCCGGCGTGAATTGTTTGGTAATCAACACCTTGTTGAGCGTGTTTGTCAATGATGTGAAGAAAGTCATTCGCCGTCAGACTTTCCATATTACCGTGAACGCTTTCTAAAGCTTGGTAAATTGGTACAGTACCGATCGGCACCGGTGAAGCTTTGATAATCGTAGTGCGAATTTCATCCAAATTGCCGCCGCCGGTGGACAAGTCCATCACGGTATCAGCGCCGTATTTAACTGCTAGTTTAAGCTTGTCAACTTCTTCTTCCATATTGGAAGAGTTGGGAGATGCACCGATATTAGCATTGACTTTGCATTTAGAGGCAATGCCGATCGCCATCGGTTCTAAATTCGTGTGATTGATATTAGCCGGAATAATCATCCGTCCCCGCGCTACTTCGGCGCGGATCAGTTCTGGCGGGAGATTTTCTCGCTTAGCAACAAAGTGCATTTCCTCAGTAATTACACCTTGGCGGGCGTAGTGCATTTGAGATACATTGGTGTGCCCCTGACGCTTCGCGATCCATTCGGTACGCATATTTAATTTCCTTGATAAACAGCTTCCCTCCGCTGGTATTACCCAGACTCAGGTTCTAAGGGTGTTTTCTCAGCCCGGATATTCGGGCACCCCTAGCTAAGCTGTTAATAGTACCACTGATGTCTGTGCGCGACGCCAGCAACTAAGGAAATCTTAATATTGAGAGATAGATGAGGGGAGCGATAGGTCTATAATATCTAATAACTCAGGCAGAAAGGAGGCTACAAGATGAGTACATTTGAGTCAAACAGTGAGCCATCTCCCCCCAACCATCTAGGGGATGAGGAACAGGAAAACGATATTCAGGATAGCGAGGAAGATGATAGCGCGGAAGATGAGGAGGACATTATTCCCTCCAGATTCTCCCTAGCAGTTGATCGAAGAGATTTTGATGTAGAGGGTCTAGTTAGACGCCTGGAAAGCGAAGACGTATTTATTCCAGACTTCCAGCGTGCTTATGTCTGGAAACCAAAACAAGCATCGCGTTTTATAGAATCACTCTTGCTTGGTCTTCCAGTTCCCGGCATCTTTCTAGCAAGAGAGCGAGATACAAAAAAACTGCTTGTGATTGATGGTCAGCAAAGATTACGTAGCCTTTTATATTTCTACAAAGGCAAGTTTCCTAACAGTCGGCACTCGTTTGCTCTGAAAGGGGTTCATACAGAATTTGAGAGAGAGACATATAAATCACTGAAAGACCCATACCGACGCCAATTAGATGACTCGCTTGTATCCGCTACAATTGTCGAGCCACTTTCTCAAGGCGAGGACGGGAGCATCCCGGTTTTGCAAAAACCTCAAATGGCTAAGAGGTCGTTGAGGTAAGCACAACGAAGTTTTAGCATT
>NZ_JAUBTB010000048.1:0-58859 GCF_036704965.1 Microcoleus sp. F10-B2
CTATATATTGATTACATGGCTTTATGCCTCCCAATTTAAAACTATTAAATTTGTCTAAATATCTGCGGAATGTGGGCAGTAAGACTTTGGGGATTTAGGGTAAGGGACGCAGCACGAGCGTCCGAAGTAGTGGACTTGGGGGCCGTGAATGTTCAAGGGATCGCCGATTGGCTGGAAGTTAAACCAATTCGAGCCGGGGAAACTGACCCCTTATTCACAGCGCTTTATTTTTCTAACCGGGACATCGGTTAATCGGCGACGGTATCCCCAAGATTGTTGTTCGCCATAGCAAAAATGCTGGTATCAAAAAACAGATGTCTCCTCACCGCATCCGACACTCAGCTATCACGGCGGCACTGGACGCAACAGACGGGGATGTGCGGAAGGTTCAGAAACTCAGCAGGCATAGGAACTTGAATACGTTAATGATATATGACGACAAGCGGGGGCGCGACCAACAAGACGTTACTGAAATGCTTGATGGGATGTTTTGAATGTTTTTACTGGCTTGGATCGGTAATTCGTTAATTAGGGGCATGTTTTTATCTGCCATCAAGTCTCTAATTTTGTGGCGAGGGCGATCGCACTATTTCCGATCACTCAGTTTCAGTTCGTAAATGTTCCAAAATACTCCTCTTAAGGCAGAGTACTTAATACCTTGGATATAATTTCGCACTGCTGCCATCGTGAAAGGCTTAGTTAAATAAATATATGGCAGATACTCCTGATCGATGCGTTGAGCTTCTGCATAGATAGCTTTGCGCTTTGCTTCATCAAATTCTTCTACTCCCTGACGATAAAGGTTGCCCACCTTCCGTTCCCAGTCTGCCACCTCCCGTCCTGTTATCGGAGTCTGACCTTTCTGAGGTTCCTGATTATATACATGGTAACTACCTTCAGGCAAGAACAAACTAGCATTGTCATTTGGTTCTACACTAAGAGTAATCGTCCCCAAACGACACTCCCAATTAAAAGAGTTAAGAATTTTGTCTATAAAAAGGTTATAACTTACAGGATTCAAATCAACTTGAATGCCAATTTTGTTTAAATTTTCTTTAATTTGTACTGCGATTGTCTCGAGGAATTTATTACTAGAATTTGTCAGGAGGGTAAACTGCACCAAATTCCCCTGAAAATCTAATAACTGTCCTTGATTATTGTATTCAAATCCGGCTTTTACCAGTAATTGTTTCGCTTTTAGAGGATTGTATTCATAATCTTTTAAAGCTTCTTTAGAAGCAAGATAATAAGGGCTTTGTTTAGGTAGAGATGAAGTTGCCAATTCACCCAATCCTCTATATATGTTATTGAGCAATCCCCTGCGGTCAATCCCATAGGCAACAGCTTGTCTAAATTCCACTGTATTAAACCAGCGAGACTTGATTGGATTGACCAAAGGTTCACCATTTCTGATTCCTTTGTTGAGATTAAAACTAATATACGTAGTTTCCCTAGAAGAACCACCGTTGTAAATGGTAAATTGCCCTCGCTTTTCTTCCCGTTTCAATAGTGAAAAATTTTGAGGAGAAACATTAATGTAAGCCAATCCTCCAGACCGGAATTGTATTAAAGAGGTATCACTATTGTCAACAATTTGCAAAATCACACGCTCGATATAAGGCTGGGTGTTACCTTGAGCGTCTTTTCGCCAGTAATAAGGATTCTTTCGGAAAATAACCCTCTCACCTGGAGTATAAGCTTCTATCGTATAGGGACCATTCGCAATAATTTCTTTGGGTGGAGTATTAGTACCCCAAGTTGATAGAAATTTAGGCTTACCTTCTGGATCTTTTGTGTTGACTGCTTCTCGCAATGCGTGGACTGGTAATATTGGTAGATTTGCCAGCCCGAGTAATGGGGCAAATGGTTGAGGGGTAATAAATTCAAATCGCAGTCGATCGATTTTTCGTACAGTAGGAAAAACGCTATTTTTACCAACTATAAATAAGTCTTTTGCATTATTAGGCATATCTTTACCCAGGTAAATATCGTTATATGTAAAAACCACATCATCTGTAGTAATTGGCTGTCCATCTGACCATTTAAGTCCTTTCCTAAGACGAAAAATTATCCGTTTCTTGTCTTCAGATATTTTCCAAGACTCGGCAAGGGCCGGTTCAATTTTCCCTTGGTAATTTTCGCTAATTAGCCCTTCGTGAGTGTAGTCTGAAGTGTAGGGGGCCTCCTGAATTAGAGCTGGGTTAAAGGTTTTGGGGATTGCAGGACTGCTGATAACGATTTGAGAGACTGATACTACTTTGGTTTTGATATGAAGTGAGCTAAATTTAATTAGTGCAAATACTGTTATTAAAGCGAGTAAAATACCCCATAGGTGACGACGAATAGCAGTAAAAATAATAATTGTATTCATATAAAAAATATTATATGGTAACGGTTTAAAGGGTATTAAGCCGCAGATAACATCGAGTTTTTGGAGTTGACTGACTTACGCTGCAAACAATTGCAGGAAATCGCGACAGATAAGTAGATTGGCTGGAAAATACACAAATGTGGGCAGCGAGGGTCACTCTGTGAAACTCAACAATGGCAGGGGTTATGAGAGCTTTACCTTCTGTAACATACCAAAGTTTATTTGCACCTACCTACTTAATTCGTAGTAGCGCCCAAACGCTACTACAAACCCCATACTACAAAACTCCTTTAGAACTCGGAATTCGAGTGGCGCGCCGCGGATCGATTTCTACCGCCATCCGCAGAGCTCGCGCAAATGCCTTGAACGCCGCTTCCACAATGTGATGAGAATTGCCGCCCTGCAACTGTCTAATGTGCAGTGTCATCTGAGTGTGGTTCACAACGGCCGAAAAAAACTCTCTCACTAATTCAGTATCGTAAGTGCCGATCCGCTGGTTGGGAATCTGCAAATTGTAGCTTAAGTGAGGCCGCCCCGAAAAATCTAGCACTACTTCAATTAAAGCTTCATCCAAAGGTGCGATGAAATGTCCGAAGCGAGAAATGCCCGATCGATCCCCGACAGCTTTTGCCAGCGCTTGGCCCAAGGTAATTCCCACATCTTCGTTCGTGTGGTGGTCGTCAATCTCCAAATCCCCGATCGCCTGCACGTCCAAATCGATCAATCCGTGAGAAGCAATCTGGTGCAACATATGGTCTAAAAACGGAATCCCCGTAGACGCCTTGCAAGTTCCCACACCGTCGAGATTGAGGCTGGCAGTGACATCCGTTTCCAGTGTCGTGCGTTTCACCAAGGCGGCCCTAGCTGGTTGAACTGAAGTTGCAGGAGGCACAGAAGGGCGATCGATTATCTCCATAATTCGCAATTGGTCATTCATTAGTTATAGATAATTAGTAATTTGAGAACGGGATTTTTTTAGTGTTGAGTCTCAAGCGAGGGGCTGGTTCTGTATGCAACTGACATCAGACACCAATGTCAATCAAGGGATTTTGGCTGGGTGGGGGCGGGTTTATTTAACCTGTCTGTCACCGGAGAAAGTTTTTGGTGAACCCGCCCCTACAAGTTCTTGAAAATGGTGCAAGAAGATGCGAGATAAAACTTACTTGTTAAAGTTAAAGTTTATTGTCTCAACCCGCCCCTCCATAACTCAAAATTCTCGACAACTGTTACATTCCCATGATTTCGTAACCGGCATCGACATACAAAACTTGACCTGTAATCCCGCTAGCGAGATTGCTGCACAGAAAAGCCGCAGCATTTCCCACTTCCTGCTGAGTCACCGTCCGCCGCAGCGGGGCCACTTCCTCAACGTGGTGGATCATGTCCAGAATACCGCCAACTGCTGACGAAGCCAGAGTCCGAATCGGGCCAGAAGAAATGGCATTTACCCGAATATTTAACGGGCCCAGTTCAGCAGCCAGATAGCGAACATTCATTTCCAAAGCTGCTTTAGCAATTCCCATCACATTATAATTAGGAACTACCCGGACGCCGCCCAAATAAGTCAGGGTCACTATACTGCCGCCGCTTGCCATCAGGGGTTTAGCTGCTGCACAAAGCCGCACCAGCGAGTAAGCGCTAATATCCAAAGCATTGGAGAAACCTTGGCGCGAAGTGTTGGTGAAATCTCCCGACAACTCGTCCTTGCCGGCAAAAGCCAGACAGTGGATCAGGACATCTAACTTGCCCCACTTGTCGGCGATGGTTTGAAAAGTAGACTCAATTTCGCTCTCGTCTTGGACATTGCAGGGCAAATACAGACTGGGATTGAGCGGTTCCACCAGTTCAGCGACTTTGCGCTCGTGCTTGCCTTTCTCGTCCTTCAAATAAGTTATGCCGAGATTGGCCCCAGCTTTGTGGAGCTGCTGAGCAATGCCCCAGGCGATCGAGCGATTGTTGGCAATGCCCGTAACAAGAGCATTTTTTCCGGTCAAATCTATCATCTGTATTTCTTCTAGAAGCAACTTGCACCGTTCTCATTGGCTCTATGCGACAACCCCGCCAGTTTAGACACAACTGATTCAGATTTAACTGATTCAGACACAATTGAGACACAATTGAGACACAATTGAGACACAATTGATATTAATTTTGCTGTGGAGCTACATGGGGGCGGAATTGAAAAAGTTAAGAGAAGGGTTAGATTTAATCATACAGCGTGTCTTTACCTTAACATTAGATGGAAGTAACAGAATCCTTGGATATTGGAGGTTGGGAAGTATATTTACTCAATAAGGTTAATCGGCAAGTTACAAAGTATTGATTAGTACAAAGGATCGAGTCGTGACGCATGATAGACCGCTAGCAGCCGTGTTCCGCCAAATCAGCGGCGGGGCGTTTCCACCCATTGTGGAAACCTTTGAACGGGGCAAGACAATTTTTTTCCCTGGAGACCCGGCTGAGCGCGTCTACGTTCTCATTAGAGGTGCTGTGAAGCTGTCCAGGGTGTACGAAGCAGGGGAAGAAATTACAGTCGCCCTCCTGCGCGAAAATAGCGTATTTGGGGTGCTGTCTCTGATTACGGGACACCGATCGGACAGGTTTTACCACGCGGTAGCCTTTACCCCGGTAGAGTTGATATCGCTGCCGATCGAACAAGTAGAGAAAGCGCTCAAGGAAGACCCGGAACTGTCGATGGTGATGCTGCGGGGACTGTCGTCTCGGATTTTGCAAACCGAGATGATGATCGAAACGCTGGCCCACCGAGATATGGGTTCGAGACTCGTCAGCTTTTTGCTGATTCTGTGCCGGGATTTTGGCGTGCCAGGTACAGAGGGGATTACGATAGATTTGAAGCTGTCCCACCAGGCGATCGCCGAAGCGATCGGCTCGACGCGGGTAACTGTGACTCGTTTGCTCGGGGATCTCAGACAAGAAACCATGATCTCGATCCACAAGAAAAAGATCACAGTCCACAACCCGGTGGCTTTAAGCCAGCAATTCACTTGATGCCGAGAAAGTATGGGATTTTGGATTTTGGATTTTAGATTCAATCCAAAATCCAAAACCCAAAATCTAAAATCGGAATGACTGCTGGATACATCCTGGTATTTGTAATTTTAGTGTTGGGGGGTGTGATCGCCACTGTCAGCGATCGCCTTGGGACGAAAGTCGGCAAGGCAAGGTTGAGCTTGTTCAAACTTCGCCCCCGCGATACTGCTGTTGTTGTGACAGTAATGGCTGGCAGCATCCTGTCAGCACTCACTCTGGGCATATTGTTTGCTACTAGCAAGCCGCTGCGAACGGGAGTTTTTAGAATAGACGAGATTCAAAAAAGGCTCAACAACGCCCGCAGAGAAATCAACCAGGCTACTCAAGAAAAAAATCGAGTTGAAAGTGAATTAGCTCAAGCCAGAGCCGCTCAAGCGCAAGCTAGAGCCAATTTAGAGCAAATTAATCAATCCCTCCAAGCAGCTAATGCCGAGCAAGCTCGAACGCAAACAAAATTAAACTCGCTGCGGGCTCAGCTCAACAGCGTGCAAGCAGCCAAGTCTAAAACTGAACAGCAGTTAAGTCAGGTAGAAGCGGCTAAATCCGAGACAGAAGAACAGCTCAGCAGCGTGCAAGCAGCTAAATCCCGCACCGAAGAACAATTGAAACTGGTTGAAACGATCCGATCGACTACAAAAGCTCAGCTCGATCGCACCGAGAACCAATTGAAAACAGTTTCTGCTCAAAAAACGACTTTAGGCTCGGAAATCGCCCAACTCCAAGAGGAACGCCAACAGTTAATCGAGCAGCGAGAGCAGGTAAAAGCTCAAATTGCCCAGCGAGACGCAGAAATTGCTAAGCGAGACGCAGAAATTGCCAAGCGAGACGCAGAAATTGTCGATCGCAACGAACTAATTGCCCAGCGGGACAAGGAAATTGCCCAGCGGGCGCAAAATCTGGCCGAGCGAGATCGAACTATTGTCGAGCGCGACAAAGTAATTGCCGAGAGGGAAGCACTCCTAGAAACCTTGGCACAGCAACAATCTCAACTCGAACAGCAACAAACTTTATTGCAGCAGCAAGTGCAAGTTTTGGAACGCGATTTTCAGGCAATCCGCGAGGGTACAGTTGCCATCAGGCGCGGTCAAATTTTAGCTGCTGGCGTGGTTCGCATTATTGAACCCGGTATGGCCAGTCGCGCGATCGATCGGCTCTTGCAAGAAGCAAATAAAACCACCGTCGAACTGATGCAGCCACCAAATACTAAGGTTAGAGACCAGGTTATTCAAATTACTAAAGCGGAAATCGATCAACTAATTAGTCAGATTAAAGACGGTCAAGACTACGTGGTGCGAATTGTCGCCGGCGCTAATTACCTGCGGGAAGAAAAGGTAATTAAGGTATTTGCAGAAGCAGAAATCAATCGAGTTGTGTTCCGCGCTGGAGATGTGATTGCAGGGGTTGCTGTCGATCCGGTGATTTTGACCGACGAACAGGTGCGGCAGCAGTTGCTGCAATTGATAGAAGCTTGTCAATTTCGCGCTCGCCTGATCGGCGTTGTCGGCGGTAGAGTCCAAGTTGCCGACAGTCAGATTGAAACTTTGGCTGGTTTTATCGAGCGATTGCAGCAGTACGAGAAACCGCTCGACGTTCAGGCGATCGCCGCAGATGTCACTTACATCGCCGGCCCGCTTAAAATAGATTTAGTTGCTCTTGAAAACGGAGCCGTTGTTTTTCGCACCGGACAACAAAAACAAGGCCCAGGAGATTTGAAACTTAAATAATAAGTGCGATCGACATATCGAATTTGAGCAAAAATTTTGGGCGATAGAATCGCTATTTTGCTTGACTTTTTCGCGCCCTTGACATATCATTAAATAATGGGAATCCGTGCCGTCATATAACATCATTCGTAGGTGCGCCGCCACCAAAAATCTGGAAGCACGACCAACAATCTCACAGCGACGCACCGCACCCAATTAGTAGGGTGTGTCGCCACCAAAAATCTGGAAGCACGACCAATAATCTCACAGCGACGCACCGCACCGCTAAGAGGGCAAAGAGAGAAACTAAGAATCGATCCCTGAGATATTGACATCACAGAACAAAATTTTGCTCAATTAAAATGCAGGAGCGTGCGGTGTAATGTCAGAGAATCAAAATGAACCCAGAGAATACGATGCCATCCTTGGCGGTCAAAATCCTCCTCCCATAGATGCTGCGGTACTCGGAGGCATACCGGGCGTTAAAAGCCGATTAGCATCACCCATTGTCGAAGTGAGAATCGCCGCACTCTCCGAAGCGTTAAAATATGGAGAAGCTGGCTTGGATTTGGTAATTCAAGCATTGCAAGATGAATCGATGCAGGTGAAATTCGCTGCCTATTTACTGCTGAAAGATAGAGATGACTTAAAGATTAAACCTCGGTTTCAAGACTATCTCCCTATATTTGAATTTGATGTCATCACAGTCGATGCCTGTGGAAAAGAAAACAGTCGTAGAAAGTCTTCTGCTCATTACCTCAGAGAAGACTTAGGTAATGGAGTTGTGCTCGAAATGGTTTACATTCCCGGAGGCACATTTATGATGGGTTCGCCCCCCACAGAGGCAGGTAGCCGGCATCACGAACGTCCGCAGCATCAAGTAACTGTACCAACTTTTTATGTAGGAAAATACCCCATCACTCAAGAACAGTGGCAAGCAGTGATGGGACATAACCCATCGAAATTTAAAGGTGCGAAACGACCTGTAGAAAAAGTAACTTGGGGGGGTGTGGAATCTTTCTGTCAGAAGTTGTCGGAGAAAACAGGGAAAAACTATAACTTGCCGAGTGAGGCCGAATGGGAATATGCTTGTCGGGCCGGTACGACAACAGCTTTTCACTTCGGGGAAACTATTACTCCAGATTTAGTTAATTATCAGGGCTATTATCCTTACGCTTCGGCGCCGAAAGGAATTGACCGCCGAGAAACTACTTCGGTGGGAAGTTTTCCCCCAAATGGGTTTGGCTTGTACGATATGCACGGCAATGTTTGGGAATTGTGTCAGGATTACTGGCATGATAACTACAATGGCGCACCCTCTTTCGGCAGCGCTTGGGACACAAGCGGTTCTCCTAATCAAGTGCGTCGCGGAGGTTCGTGGGACTACGATGCGGTCGATTGCCGTGCTGCCAACCGCTCCTACACTCTTGGGGCCGACTCGAACAGGAATTTGGGTTTTCGCGTTGCTGCTTTGCTGCGGATTCCGGTTTTCTCCTCTTCCCTGTGAGGACTCTTCTTTGCCCTTTATCCTGTTTCCCTTTTTCCCTTTGTACTATTTCATCTTTCCCCTTTTGCGTGCGTCAGCGCGCTTTAATTTTTTTTGCACTCATCTTTGCACGCGATTCAAGATAGTAGGGTGCGTCGCCATCAGCAATTTGCAAATCAAATCGACAATCTCACAGCGACGCACCGCCTGCACAGGGGTGAGAGAAACCCGGCTTTTGCGCGGGGAGTCAAAGAAACCTGGTTTTTTCGATAAATTAAAACGGGAAAGCAAAGATTGTGGCAAAAACCCGGTTTCTGATTGCTGTGGGGGGTCAAAGAAACCTGGTTTTTTCGATAAATTAAAACGGGAAGTAAAGATTATGGCAAAAACTTGGTTTCTGATTTTAGGCATTATATGGCCGCACGGATTCCCATGATGATATAATATGTCAATCCTGCAAAAAAGTCAAGCAAAATAAGTGCGATCGCCCGCAAAGATTTTGCGACATTCAAGAATGCAAGTGTCAGATTAGATATAGGTTGGTGATGGGTTTCCTCGACTACAACAGCGCAACTACAAACTTATTAACTCAGAACTAATAAATATGATTTTAGGTTTCGATCCAGGTAAAGACAAGTGCGGTATCGCCGTCATGGGTACAGACAACAATGTCTCCTACCATCAAGTTGTACCGTCCGAGAGTGCAATTTCGACTATTCAATCTCTGTGCGAACAGTTTTCAATTGAGGTATTGGTGCTCGGAGATCAAACGACCTCTAAGAGTTGGAAACAAAAACTGACGCAGAGTTTGTCGCCTGCGCTCAAAATTGTTCAGGTTGACGAGAGGTACAGCAGTTTAGAAGCGAGGGAACGCTACTGGCAAATGTACCCTCCAACGGGACTCGACCGCTTGATTCCGAAGGGAATGCGGACGCCGCCGAGACCGGTGGACGATATTGTGGCGATCGTCCTGATTGAGAGGTATTTGAATAAAAGTTAGTCAATTTTATAACCGTTACCACTGATTCTCTTTGATTGTTAAAGAATCAATATATTTTTGCTGGTCTTGAATTTTTCACTTAAATAAAATACACCCTAAATTTAGAGGAGCGATCGTTGAATCACAATTAGTGCTACTTGATAACACCTTCGGTCAAAATGACCTTACCATTCTGCCGGACTTGCAGGCGTTCGGGGTTAATCGAATAGGTAATATTGCCGTTAGTCGCTTCATAAGTTCCGTCGTCACCTGTTGTTACTTGCATGACATTGATTTGGCTGCCATTTATTTTGCTGAGTCCGCGGTAAAAAATATCCCCTTCCTGGGTTTTGCAAATGTATATAGAAAAGTTGGCTGTTGCGAAAGACTGCACCATTTCTGCCCTCGGACATCCCTCTACTTGAGCAATTTGCAGCGGTTGATAATTGCCCAAAGTGTTCGGCGCGATCGCCCGAACTTTGCCAATGGGTTGATTTAGTGCCGTTGCTTCTGCTGAGGCGGTCAAAAAGCCGTGAAGCGAAGCTATCCCCAAGGGAATCGCACTAATGCCAGCCATAACTAGACCTAATCCTTTAATGCCCTTAACTCTATCTTTACAAAACATCTTGTCACTCCTGGTTTTACCTATATAATTACATCTTAAGGCATATTTGTTTGAGATTAATAATATTTAATGTCAGAGGTGAGGTGCGCAGAGAGTACGGTACACCCTAGGTTTAAGTAAGGTGGGCGTGGAGCCCCCTACACCAGTGAAAATACATAAGTATCTCTATGCGATGAAGGGAAGCAAGCGCTTGTATTTATGACAGTTTTACGCTCTTATGACTTGTAAACGCCGATCGGAGAAACCGGGTTTCTTCATACTGTTATTTTCGTAGCAACCGGGTTTCTCGACCCCCGAGCGCGAACTGAGTCTGTTACACCGTAATTGTTTATTTGCGCTTACCTATTTATTGAAAAATAAAAAGGGAAAGGAAAGATACATTTTCTTTCCCGTTCCCCCTTTTTTAAGACATAATTCCTGACTGCGAACCCGGTATTAATTAACGGCTGCCAACTGTTTGTCTTTGGTTTCCACAGGCGCGGTTAATGCCTCTTCCAAATCCGCACGGCCGAGTTTTTCCTCCAAAATAGCCATCACTTCGCGGCCGAAATCATTGGAATTACGCTGCCAAGCTTCTAAACAAATTTGCCCGAAAAACGAACCCAAAGGCTCGGGATTCCACAGCAACTTGCGCGCTGTCCAAGGCATCAAACTCATGGGATCGTAACCAGGTTGCAGAATATCCTTCTTAAAGGCGTATTCTTCTAAAATAGTGTGCGGCTGCAACCCGATAAAGAAAATCGCTGGTTCTACTTTATCTGCTCCAAAAATCCGCTCTAATTCTCGGTGATAAGCAATAGTTTGCCTGATGGTTTCAAAGGTTTCATCAATGACGTTAAACGAGTAATTCACGGAAACCACATCGTTGTAACCGGCTGCTTTTAAATCGCGGCAATTCTCTAAAACTACTCGCAAGTTGTAGCCCATCCGCATTTTGCGAACCAGTTCTTGGGAACCGCTGGTGATGCCGATTTCAAAGTAATTCATCCCCGTTTTTACCATCAAATCGCACAACTCGGGTGTGAGATTGTCCGCACGGATGTAAGCGGCCCAGTGGATATCGTCCATGCCGGCGGCGATGATTTTTTGCAATAATTCAACTGCATCGTCGATGAATTTGCGTGCTGGGATAAATTGAGCGTCGGTAAACCAGAAATTGCGGATACCTCGATCGTACAATTGCCGCATCTCCGCTACCACCTCATCCGCCGGATTGATCCGCACTTGTTTCCCTTCAATCACCGTATAAATGCAGTAACAGCAATTGTGAGGACAGCCGCGCTTGGTTTGGACTCCGACGTAGAAGTCCATATCTTGTAGATAATAGGAAAATTCCGGCCAAATCGTTTCGATGTAGTTATAATCGCAGGCCGTTTTCTCGATGTTGGCTGGCTTTTCGTGAATTAGCTTCGCGCGCGGCACAGTTTCGCCCACCACATAACACCTTTCCTCGGCTAAATCTTCGCCTTTAATCAACTTCTCCAGCAAAGCTTCGCCTTCCCCCACCGAAACCACAGTTCCCGCCGGCAAACTGCGGCCCAACTGCTCGTAAAACACGCTCACAGCACCGCCGCCGACCACTGCACGAGCTTCGGGGCGGTATTTCCGGGCCCGCTTCAATCCGCGTTTAATCAATCCCAAATTGCGCCAGAGTTCGGTATAGTAAGACGCGGCCAAACGCAGTCCTCCAAGGGCTCCCCGGAACTTGATTAGCAGATTTTTGGCGTAGTAAAACTCGAAGGCATTTTGCAGCGGATTGCCGCCCCTGCCGCCCACGGGCGCGTAAATTTGAATGTCCCGCCAAGAGAAAACCAGCAGAGTCGGCTTAAACTCGTCTATGCTGGCATCTAAAGCTTTAGCGAAATCCAGGGGGGGTACGGCACCTAAATCGAAAATGCGCTGTTCGACATCGGGAAACAGCTTGTGTACGTGATCCGAAAGATACACAACTCCGATCGGGAAAATAGGATTGCAAGGGAGGCGAACGTACAGGACTCGGTTTTCTCGGTTTTCCATGATTGCCATATCCTAAAGTGGAACTTTTTCCGCTATGTTAATATTCTTTTAATATAACTTTACAATCTGTCTAATTTTCGCAATTTGACATTAAATATTCTTAAATTTTTCTATTTGGCTCAAGGCCGAGCTTGTTAGCGTCGATCGGCGACAGCAGCAGAAAAAAGCTAATTTTTAAGTAAATGCAGCGTATTTTGACTGAAAATCCAAGCTGGGAGTCAAAAACGATATTTTTTCCCGGTTAAATTGAAATTTTGGTACGATCGGTCTCTAATGTATTAGGGAGTTGGTAGTCGGCTTTACAGTAGGTGGGATCGCCTAGTGTTAGCCTAATAAGATAAGTAAAACTTTTAGGCAAGGCTCCCTCAGCATTTATGGCTCAAATTCTTGACCCCGTACCCTTAGACAGCGACAGCAAGATTCTGTGCTGCTACGTCAACGCCACCAGTCAAATTCAAATTGCTCGCATCACCAACATTCCTAACTGGTACTTTGAACGAGTAGTTTTTCCCGGACAGCGCTTAGTGTTTGAAGCGATACGGACCTCCGCATTGGAAATTCACACCGGGATGATGGCCAGTGCAATTTTGTCGGATAAAATCCCTTGCGATCGCTTGCAGATTAACGAAGGCCCTTATTCAAACCTCAATCCTAGCAGATCCCTAGGGGAAGTTCAGGGCCGTCGAACAGCAACTGCCGGCCGCCCCAAATCCCGAGAAATCTCAGAACCTTTGACTGTACCGGCCCTCACAGCCGTCGATTAATCGAAGTTGTGAGTTTTGAGTTATAAATTGTCAGTTAATTGATAACTCCGCGCTCAAAATTCCAACTTCAGCAAAGCGTTAAAAACTCAACACTTAAGAATCAAAGTTTGTGAAATGAATTTTAGATCAAAACTTCCGACTGCAAAGATTGTCCGGTTTTTCATATTTCCCTGAGTTTTGTTGGCGGGTTCGACAACTGTGCAAAAATATCATTAAACAGCTTCTCGAATTTCAGCTATGTCAGCACAACCGATCGCTTCTTCCCCATCTTCTGCCCAAGTATTTGAGCCGGCGGTATTCCGGCTTTCTCCCCTGATTAGAATCACGCTGTTGAGCTTGTACACAGCCCTGACAATTCCGTTGCCGTTTTTGTCGGAAGTAACCAAAGCACCGGTTCCTCCCGCCGCAATCTGGGCGGGAATTTTTGTCGGCGCTTTGGGCCTATACGGCGTGCTCGGTGAAAGGGTAATTGTCAGCGAAGAAGGGATTGAAGTCAGATATCCCAACTGGTTTCCGCGTTTGTTTCGCAAGGGTTGGTCGCTACCTTGGACTGAGGTAAAAGCTCTCAAACCTCGATCGACCGGTCAAGGAGGCTTAGTTTACTATTTTTTGAGTCATTCGGGTGAAGGTTATTTGCTACCGGTGCGGGTGGCTGGATTTGCTAAATTAGTCGGTTTGGTGGAAGCAAAAACAGGTATTGATACTAGAGATGTCCGCCCTTTGTCGCAGCCTTGGATGTATCTTATTTTACTTTTATGTACGCTGCTGTTGCTGTTGGTAGATGCGTGGACGATTGTAAATGCGATCGGGCTTAAAGGTCATCTGTAAAGTGCGCTTAGCAAGCATCCTACCAATTAAATGTAAGCGCGCAATTCTCTCAGCGTACGGTGCAGCAAGTACCCTACCAATTAAATGTAAGTGCGCAGTAAGGTGCTTGCTGCACCCTAAAAATTCAATGTCAGCGCTTGGGCGGGTGACAAATATAGCTAGAAATCATGCTGCTCGCCTGGTTGCTGCCCGCTCGACTCCGTGGAACACAATTTCTATGAGTAAAAACAGAGAGCGAGTTACTTGTCGTGAGGAAGTGATTCTGAGAGAATTTAGGTAACATTTTTTTGTATAGGTAAGCGTGTAAATTTGGCGCTGACCTATCTTTTTTTCACACAAGTCGGTCAAAGATTAGCCATGTCTGATAGTCCTGGACGCACGGTTTAGAAACCAGTTTTTTTACGAAAAGACGGGTTGTTGACCGCACCCAAGGTAAAAAAACCGGTTTCTGCGACTCGCTGCGTAAGTCCTGTATGAGTTTACCGCTGGGTTTTCACGACGCCACCAGTTATCACTTATTAAAATCTAAAATTTAAAATCTCCACTCCATTGACCGGGTATTCAACCCAGATTTGGTATCATTACCTTGCAAAGGGCCTTGTGGAGCCAAAAAAGATCCTAGCTGCTTTTGTTAAAAAACAGCTAGGATTTTTTAATGACAACCTATTTCAGGACTTTAGTCTGCTGTTGCCAAAACTGGATTCTTAGTTTTGCCGATAGCCAAACATTTTTTAACAGCAGCAATCACATCTTCCACATCTGCATCTGTTAATTTTGCCGAAATCGGCAAGCTAATTGTATGCAGTCCGATGTAGCTAGCATTCGGATAGTCTTCCGGCTGCCATCCAAACATTTGTTGATAGATAGGATGTTCCGGCATACTCATGTAATGTACGCCGACACCGATATTTTCAGCATTGATTGCGTTGAGAAACTCGTCGCGGCTGATTCCTGCTTTGGCTTCATCTACCAGAATAGTGTACAGGTGATAAGCATGAATTGTATCCGGTTCTGGGTTGGCGGGCAAAGTAATTGGCAAATCCGCAAATGCTTCGTTGTAGCGCTGCCAAATCTGCTCCCGCCGCTGCCAATAAGGGGCAACTCGTTTCATTTGATGAATGCCGATCGCAGCTTGCAGATCCATCATATTGTATTTAAAACCGACTTCCACCACTTGGTAGTGCTTGTAACCCGAGTCTCCGAAGCGCTTCCAAGCATCTTTGCTCATACCGTGCAGCGCTAAAATTTTGAGCCTGTCTGCGTCTTCTTTACTGGCCGCCAGAATCATTCCTCCTTCGCCGGTCGTAATGTTTTTGGTAACATAAAAGCTGAAGCATCCGAAGTCGCCAAATGTGCCTGCTTTACGTCCCTTGTACTCTGTTTCTATCGCGTGAGCGCAGTCTTCAATTAACTTCAAGTTGTGACGGCGAGCAATCTCGCAAAGCGCATCCATATCGCAGGGACGACCCGCGAAGTGAACCGGCAAAATTGCTTTAGTTTTTGAAGTTATTTTAGCTTCAACTTGAGCCGGGTCAATATTCATTGTCACCGGATCTACATCCGCCAGTACCGGTGTTGCGCCTGCGTGAACGATCGCGTTAACTGTAGCGCAAAAAGTCATCGGAGTAGTAATGACTTCATCCCCCGGTTTTAAAGAAGCAGCGAGAATGCTCAAGTGCAGTGCCGCCGTACAGGAATTGACTGCAATCGCGTACTGGGAACCCTTGTAAGCTTTGAAGTCATTTTCAAAATTCATGACTTTCGGGCCTGTACCCAACCAACCTGTTTTCATGGTTGATACCACTTCTTGAATTTCAGCATCTTCGATTGCCGGAGCGCCGAAAACCAAGAAACGGTCTTTTGAACGAATAGGATTGTTGTTCATGTTGCTAGTGTTACCCAGTAAATAGGGTTGATAGAGTGAAAGTGTACTACCCTGACAGGTACGGTTTTATTTGAATTCGAGGTGCTGATAATTAATGCAGTCTCTCACCTTTTTTTTTTCAATTTTTTTTAGTCAATAGTTTTGGCGAATAGGTTGCGTCATGGCGTCTGTTATAGCACGAGATTACTCATGACGGGCAGTTTTTCCGCAAGCGCCTGACTCTGACAGCGTTTCTCTATTTTAAAATACATAATCTGCAATGTCCACCCAATCATATTTCAGTTTATGCGGGATACAGAAGCTGTGGCCTGCATTTTTGTCTGAAAGAGTTTTCTTACTAAATATATATAGCAATCCTCGCATCATTTGCATAATTATTGTAGGGGCAATCCCACGCCCGGTTGCCCGATAGATAGGGGGGTAGGCAAAGAAAGGCACTACCCCTACAAATTTATCTGAATCATTTAGGATTGCTATAGTAGTTTTATTTAAACTTTTTGTAAACATCGAACATCGATCGCGAAACTTCTTTTACAGCCAAGTTAAGCTCAGACAAATTTTGCACAAATAAAATGTGACTCCACTGTAATTTATGCAGGTTCAATAACATTTTGTGCTAGGTCGAAGCAATCAACCCCGCTGGACAAAATCCACTACAATCTAGGCAGACGAATCTTGTTCAAAATATCTTGCAGCCGTTCTGAAACGCCGCCCAATTGTTCTGACAAAGCTACAAGTTTTCCGTAAGCTTCAACTAAGCGATCGCCCTCAACATAAACTTCTGGAGTAGGATAATTCTTCATCGCTTCCAGCAGCGTAATCTCGTTATCATTAGTTGCAGACAGCACCAAGGCCGATCTCAAAGCTTCTCGATTTGCATTCCCAGAAGGAGTGCGAATTACCTGACCCACTTCATCGAGAATTATTTCCCCAACCTTGCTGTTGAGGGTTTGATCCAAAAACCTTTGACTGACTTTTACCGGTCTCGTCAGACTGCTGCGAACAGCTTCCGGCTCTTTTTTTGCCTTTCCCAGCAACATTTCTAACGCGGGCGACATTTTCCCAGTTTCTGCAAAAATTTCTAATTCGCTGACGGGTAAAGTCATTCGGATCGCACTGTATTTGAGCACTACCTTTTCAGCAGCAGCCACAGCATTGCTGTAAAATACAATTCCCGCCCCCGCTGCTAAAAATAACGTCCACCGCCCTTGGAAAAACGATCGATCCATAGTTAAACCTCCCAACATCTTTTTCTACTTCGACTTTGACACATCTCATCAGTTACTGCACGGGCTAAGGTCTTCGGGAAATGCCAAATTATTCGATCGCCCCAGCACTCATACCATTTTAGATTTTAGATTTTAGATTTTAGATTTTAGATTTGTATAATGACCGATCGTCGTGGTTTCGAGTATGGGCCTAGAGTTGCATGATTTTTGGGAACAGGTATTACCTATACCGGATGCTAGGCAAAAAACTCGGTTCACGGCGCTGGTACGGGCTTCTCACTGCGCGGTGCGCACCCTACTGATTCTATCTCTGAATCTCCCGATCCTCGCCAAATGCCGAACGCCAGCTCTTCTATCAGTGAAGGCTGGCGCGGAGCTTAAATTGATTTTATATATTTAGGGTCTTTATGAAAGCTGACCCCAATTGAACGAACTACGAGCGGTTTATGATTAGGGCCTTTAAATTTGCTGACCCCAATTGAAGCCACATCTGTATCATTACAGGGATCGCTGACAAACCAGGATTTCATAATAATTTCTTTATATTTCTAACTTTTCCTTGCCTCATATAGATTTTTGTCTCGATTTGTAAACTTTTGTTACTTCGACTTCGGGGATCGGCCCTCGGCACGCTGTTCCCAGCGAAACAGGAACACCATCAGGGCGACAACTCCGACTTGGAGGGCAAAATTGGGCAAAGCAGAACCAATTTCCCGGCCAGAGGCAATTTTAGCGAGGAAAACCAAGCCGCCGATAAAGCCCGAAGCGCCACAAGCTACGTAAACAAACTGTCGCAGAGGTCGGTAGGGAGTTGACATTTCTGCGGTTAAACGCTCGTATTGTTGGCGGCTGAGGTTGCGCGGGTTTTTGGGGATGTATGTGCGATCGTCCGAATTGGGGGCTGGCATAGATTTAGGAAATAGGTAAATTAGGATGGGGCTACAAAAACCCAGTTTCTACCAAAAACCCTCTGGCTGAGGTGGCCAATACGGTCGAACAACCTGGTTTTTGGTACTGTGGGCGCAAATCGAGTGAATATTAGACTAGAACAAATATCTCACAACTGCCGAAATAAATCACCGCTGAATCCAAAGCACAATTGTCTGCAAACAGCCGACAAAAACGCCTAAAAGACCTCCTAAATTTACAATTCCCTGCAACTCGCTTTGGACAATTCCCTGAATTGCTAACTCCAACTCTTCAGGAGAAGTACCTTTTACTCGATCGACAATCACCTGGTCGATATTCAAAATCGGGATAGCCTGAGCTACAATATTTTCTAAATCCCGCTCTAGATAGCGCTCTAAAACCAAAGCCAGTTCTTTGCTGACAATTTCCAGGGAAGCGCTCATCACCGCAGAAGTTTGCAAGCGATTGAGAATCAACCGCGAAATATTTTCCCAATCAATAGATTTGCTCAACCCCTCAAGTACCTCTGTACCCCGCTGCTGAACGTAGCTGCGAACGCTGTCGCGCATAGTTTTTCGCAACTGTCTCACAGTCGAAACAGGTAAATTTTGCATCGACAAATTTTGCAGCCATTCCTGAATTCGCCCGCGAATTCCCAAAGAAACAGTTAACTCTGCTAACCGCTGATTTGTCGCTTCTCTGTCATCCAGACAAAAAGTCCGCAGCCGAGTTAAAGTGTTCCGCAAACCAAACAAATTTGCTACTACCCAATAAGTGCCACTGGTTTTTTCTCGAAACCCTTCATCGATGATCGAAATATTGCGATCCGTCAAAAAGTCAATTAAAGCCTGCCGCAGCACTTCCGGGGGTATTACTACCTGCAACAACCACTCAGCAAGCTGAGCCGCCTGAGCTTCAGTTAGCTGAATCTCCAGCAAAACTTGGTCAAAAATTTGATTTAGTTGAGCTTCTAAAAAATCTTCCCGGCGCGCCAAAACTTTGAGAATTCGCGGCACAGATTCCCCCAGCAAATCTCGCAGAATGTTAGCGAGAATTTTAGCGGTTTTTTGCTCGGCGTCTGCTTTTACCTGATCCAGCGCCAACTGCAACAGCCAGAGAATTATCGACTGCATCCGCTCAGTTTGCAGGAGGCGGCGCGCCAAGTTTTGCAGTTCCTCCGGCGTCAGCAGCGAACCCATAATTGTGTCGGAAATTCGCTTTGCCAAGCGCTCTTGGTTGCGGGGGATCAAGCCGGGAGTGAAAGGCAACTGCCGCCCTTTGATGTAAATAGGTCGATAGGGGCGGAACAGCATTTTGATAGCTATATCGTTAGTGAAATAGCCAATAATTCCTCCCACTACAGGTGGGGCCAACAACAACCAAATGTCAGAGGGATTCATAAGATTTGAGATTTGAGATTTTAGATTTTAGATTTACTCCACAGATGAATCTGGGGGGTTGAACCTTGGTCTAAAATTTTGATCGGGGGTATTCGATCGACCGAAACTGCAACCACTTTTAATTTTCAATTGCTTTGACTAATACCAATACTCCCATCATAGCTCCAGCAATCGGGTAGTGGGTGGCGTTGGCAAATCCGGCTTTGTTGGCGATCGCGACTTGCTGCTGGCCGATCGGGAATTTTTCTAAACTAGGATTAATGTAGGCATATTCTTGAGTCATGCCAAATTGCTGAGCAATGGGCACTACGAGAGTGTCTAGATAAAACTGCTGAAAGCTCCGCATTAGGGAATTGCTGGGGCGGTGGAGGTCGAGAATAGCCGCTTTGGCACCGGGTTTGAGCACGCGGTGCAATTCCTGAAGACTGCGGGGGATGTCAGTCACGTTACGCAGGCCGTAACCCATTGTGGCGCAGTCGAAGTAATTGTCAGCAAAAGGCAAGTCTAGGGCGTCAGCTTCTACCCAGGAAATGGGACTGGCAGGGGTAAGAAAAGGTCGATCGCGCCTGGCGGCAACGGCCAATTGTTCGGCGGAAAAATCTACTCCAAATACGCAACCGGTCGGCCCTGCTTGTTTTGCCAGCAGCAAAGCTAGATCCCCGCTGCCGCAGCACAAATCTAAACAAGTATTTCCGGGGCCCGCACTGCTCCATTTCACCGCCATTTGCTTCCAAATCCGGTGTTGCCCAAAGCTCAACCAGTCGTTCAATTGGTTGTAAACTGGTGCAATTCGATTAAATATAGTTTTAATTTGTTCTGCGTTATTAGTCATTAGTCATTAGTGGTTGGTAATTTGTAATTTGTAATTTGTGATTGGTAACTGGTAACTGCTAGTTTGTCATCACGTAAAAATAATTAATCCGTCCATTCATGTCATGCTGTCGCCAGTCATTAATGCTTTTTAGTGTTAGCTATCCGCGAGATTTTGTCTTCTTGAATCCTTCGTTTGCTATTATTTTAAAGTCAAGACAGACAGCCGACTAATAACTAATGACTGATATCATTTCCGGTTACACTCCTTATAATGTTGACTGTTCACTGTTCACGGCTTCAACAGTCAACCGTCAACAGTGAACTCGAATTTACTATTCCGATGCTAAGGGATTTGATATGACAACTAATGACTGACTATCCCGCCCAAAAACAGGTACAAGCTCCCGACAATCGTCGTGGAGATTCCCAAATTTTAGACTTTTGTTCAAGCTCCAAGATTCACTGCGCTGCAAGTAAATCTCAAATCTCAAATCTCAAATCTCAAATCTCAAATCGACTGACTGATGACTAATGACCCTGAAAACTCGTCAATACCAAAGCAACTTCTTGAGCTGCGAGGTGAACTGTTGTGAGTTCGTCGGGGCGAAGGGAACAAGGTTGCTTCCACTGCATGGAAATCAGGGCGATCGATCGACCTTTGTGAATCACCGGGATGGTCAGGTGAGCTTGAATGCCGGATTTCTGATAGTGCGGCAGGCTCGCTAAGCCTGTGTCTAGCCCAATATTCACAGCACCCTGAATAGTTTGAGAGGTAATTGCTTCTCGAACCAGAGGGTCATCTGCCAGCCAATTTTCCACAGTTGAACCAGTGGTGTGACTGCCTTGGACTGGTATTAAAACATTTCCTTCTACCAGTTGCAAAATGCAAGCATCCGCCAAAAAATTATCACTTATAGCAGTAGCAATTGGGTCTAAACTTGCTTCCAAACTCGGATAATCCCCAGCCGTTTGCATGATTGTTGCTAACAGTTGTATTTGATTTTGGGCGCGATCTAATTCCTCAGTCCGCTGCTTGAGAACTTCATAAGTCTCGGCCGCCTTTTGCACCACCATTTTCAATTCGTTCGGGTCCCAAGGCTTGGTGATATACTTGTAAACCTGTCCTGAGTTAATCGCATCCACCAAGTCTTCAATGTCCGTAAAACCAGTCAAGATAATTCTGACCGTATTCGGAAACTGGGGCACGGTTTTGCTCAAAAACTCCGTTCCCTTCATTTCGGGCATCCGCTGGTCGGAAATGATGACGGCGACCTCGCCTTCGATGCCGAGGACTTCCAAGGCGCGAATTCCGCTCTCAGCTTTGAGCACGTTAAAATCTCGTCGGAAAGTGCGGTAGAGTAAATCCAGATTGTCTGGTTCGTCGTCTACTACCAGCATTTTGGGCTTTTTCGGTCTGTGTAGGGTCATGAGCTGGCGTTTAATTTGATCTAGCTCTGAAAAGGCATTATCCATAACAATACGATAAACTCCCCTTTGTAAATTTAGGCGAGCAACTATTCTGTAACAATAGTCTCATAACTCACTTACTATTAATCTATCGCTCTGCCGCGACACGAGCCTTGCCGGTATCCAATCACACATAACTTAGCGCTAGTTTTTGATTCAATTATGACTGATACACCGCAAGATTCATCCCCTCCTGCATCTGCATCCTCCACAACTGCTGTGGATGCCGAAAAGTTAATTCGATCGCTCCGCCGAAAAGAAGGCACTTGGGTAGAGTGGGGACAGGCGTGCACAGCACTGCTAAAAGCTGGCTACAACTCTCAAAGGATTTTTGAAGAAACTGGTTTTGAGCCAATTCAGCAAAATCAAGTAAGCGTCGCAGCCCAAGTTTACACCAGCATGGTAAATGCTGGGGCTTCAGAAGAAGTTCGATCGCACTTCCTCCGCAAAGGTAGTGATATTTTGTACGAGTTTCGGATTCTCTCTCAAGTAGAGCGGGCTGGGGCGGCGGCTTTGATGCTAGCACACAATTTGGATGTTGACGATGCTCGCCAAGTTGCTAAAGCGATCAAGGAGTTTTCGCACTTCGGGAGTCTCCCCCAGGGGTTCACAGACACTCCAGGGGATGCTGTAGCTTACCAGTGCTGGCAATTGGCGAGACAGAAAAGCGATTTGCAAGAGCGATCGCGCCTCATTGCTCGCGGTTTAAAATTAGCTAGCAGCCAAACCGCTAGGGCGCAAATCGAGCAGTTGCTCGTCGATTTTACCGTAGTTCCGAGACGGGAAGCGCCCCGCTTGCCAGTCTACCGGCTCGATACCGAGGAACAATTGCCCCGAATTGTCCCGGTTGTGGGCAAATTGCCACTTTCTACGACAGATTTGCTGGCAGTGCCTTTGCCGGAGGAAATCGAGCCGTTCCGAATGGTAAAATTTTCCGGAGCCGGAGCTTGGGTGGCGATTCCCGGATGGCAGGTAATTTTGAACGCTGAAGATCCGGTGGCGGTTTTGGAAATGAGCGATAGATTGCCGGTACCGCTGCAAGGCAAAGTAGAAGAAGTTTTGATTATTGCCGATCGAGCGCAAAGACAGTGGGACGCTGACAGTTATTTCCTCTCCGATAACGCTGGCAATTTAGAATTGTACTGGTTTGAACAATCCCCAGATATTCCTATTTTGGGGCGAGTTGTTCTGGTGATGCGTCCCAAAAAGATTGTGGATGAAGACTATACCAAAGATGGATGGCAAATTGATGATTAGTCATTAGTTAGTAGTCCAGGGCTGTTTCATTCTCGGTTGATGGGGAGATGGGGAGAGGGGGAGAGGGGGAGATGGGGAGATGGGGAGAGGGGGAGATGGGGAGAGGGGGAGAGGGGGAGATGGGGAGATGGGGAGAGGGGGAGAGCTGACAGGTGTAGGTTTTTTACAACTAGGAGGAGTTACAAGTATAGAAGGCATCTACAGGAGTGTGAGGGAAGGAGATCCAACGCTCAAGATGAATGGTTTGATTGTTGAGTAGATTAGCCATCAAAGTCACAAAGCCGAGAAGAAAGCAAGACAAATGACGCTGTTTTTTGAGGCCCATCGGCTGATTTAAAGCAATATGTCGAGGGGGAAGTTGTTGAAAATTTGAGGCTAGTGATTGATTTTCGTGAGTGCCACCAAGGCTCACCATCCACTTGCGTGGCAACAGCCAGCACTAACCACATTCGTTCAGCTCGTTGTGGATCAAGTAAACGGGTATTATGCCATTGCCAGCCATCAGATTTGAGATCGCGGTAAACGCATTCGGTACAAGAACGTAGTCCATACCAAAGAACGTTTGCTTCCTCCGGTTTGAGGTCAGTCAAAATCAACCACGGGTCTTTGTAGCCTAGATCCCAATGAGCTAGGAGTGTACAATCAAGAGGGTTAGTTTTAAAACAGACGACTTGCTGGGATATTGATTGTCCGCCTTGACGAACCAGATGTGCCAGTGGCTCCCATGTCTGGTTCGATGGCAGACGATAGGTTCCTTGATGATTAATACGTAGAAATGGATGCCAGCCCACACTTTTAATCAATTGATAAAGCCAATCAGCATATAGTCCTCGGTCAGCGGCAACTATCACCCTAAAGTTAGCGGGAATCACACCTTCAACTTGAGAAATCAGTTTTTGCCAATGGGGTTTCCAACTTCCTGGCTCTGTCGCTCCGACAATACACCACGCTACAGGAATTCCCGACCCACCCAATAAGATGTTCATCGACAGAACTGTAAATTTATCCCCGATGCTAGTGGCATCCAATGCCAAGGCAATGTCCTCAACATTTTCCGGTAGTAAACTCAGAACCCACAACAGTAATGGAGCAAAACAACTACTCACATCCAACTCACGACGCTTTTTTCCTTTTTTGGCCTTGGCTTCTTGATACCATTCTTTTAATCGCTGACGAACTGTATTTGGCTTTTCTCCGTTGATCTGAGCCAGAGAGTGCGAAACTTGGGTCAAGCTGCTAGATTTGGTCATCACTACACCAAAACTCCAGGTTGCTAACCCAATCGCTTGAGGTATGGACAGGTGAGGCATTTGTTTGGATACAATACATGACCAATCTTTGAGATGCTTATTTTTCAGCATTTAGGTTTTCCCCCAGCCCTGTATTTCCTGCTCATCACCCTTATTGTCGCCTGGTTTAATTGACTTTATACTACCCCGTTGTAAAAAACCTACACCTGTCAGGAGGGGGAGAGGGGGAGATGGGGAGATGGGGGGAGAGGGGGAGATGGGGAGAGGGGGAGAGGGGGAGATGGGGAGAAAAGCCCGAATCAAGAGAGTGATTAATTTTTGAGCTTTTGAGTCATCCCTCCGACTGCCCTTCTCCCCATCCCCCTCTCCCCCCATCTCCTCATCATTTGAGTTTTTTGGTGAGAATGAAACAGCCCTGGTTAGTAGTCATGATTGTGAATCATATCAATTCCGGTTGCATCGGAATGATTTAACCGCAGAGAACGCAGAGAACGCAGAGGAAGAGAAGACAGAGACGAATAATTATTCCGATGAAGGGCGGATTTGATATCAGCTTTTTAGGAGCAGGCTCTCTGGCCCACTCCATAAGAAAGTTGACTCTTTGTGGAACAGGCATCTTGCCTGTTCTTAACATCAATGACTAATTCGCAGCGGGCGGTTTCGGTTCGGGAGTTGTCGGATCGGAATGCTGTTTCTTAAATCGATTAAAGCCGTAAACCGCAGCCGCAATTAACAGCAAATAAGGGCTGTAAGCCAACAGCCAAATACCCAAACCAAACAAACCGAGCGTCAATTCACCCACAGAATGAGTCGCTTTCCCCCAAGTTTCCTGCACCCGCAAACCTAGAGAAGGTTCCTGAGTTTGTTGAGCCGATACTGCTGCTTCTAGAGTTAAGCTAATAGTTGAATAGGCTACTTGATTTCGCAAACTTTTTAACTGAGCGTCAATGCGTTCGATCGACTCCCGAATATTGCTCAACTCCTGAGCAGCTTTGAGCACGTCGCCGACAGAACCCGATCGCTCCATAATTTTTAACACCATTTCCTCGGATTTGCGGAGGTTCCGCAGCCTAGCCTCGCTGTCAACTAATTGATTGGTAACATCCTCAGCCGTCAGAGCGCGGTTCTCTACAGTTCCGAGTTTTGCCAAAGCGTCTAAAGTAGTTTCTAACCGTTGTTGAGGCACGCGAATCTCCACAGACGCGGTTTGGCGGACACTCGAATCCGGCGGCTTTTGGTTTTGGAAACCCAAGATATCGCCTTGCTGTTTTTCGACAATATTAGTAACAGATTTAGTGCTGGCGTCAATAGATTTGACAACTACACTGAGTTGGGCTTTTTTAATCAGTTGGGGACGGGTTGCGGTCGTTTCTGCTGCTTTTTTTGATGCAGCAGGAGCTTTTGGCCTTTGGGCTGCTGGCTCGGGTGCGGGTGGGGGTGGTGGAGCCGATGCGGCAACTTGGTTTTCACGGCTGCTGGACGAACCTGCGCCGGGTGGAGCGCTGCTGGTTGAAGCTCCTCCGCAGCTAGGCAAAGCAATGGCTGAAGATAAAGTTAAGAATACCGCCACAGCAAAACGAGTTGTGCTGCTGTTGGCTGGGTTTGAGTTGGGCTTGTGCGGGGGGGAATTGATTTTGAGGTGAGTTTTCATTGGGGTGACTCCTCTAAAAAAGGCTTGGGTATTGAATTTTACGCGGATTTTAATTTAAGCTTCAATAGATAGCATTAGTTTAGCCGATACCGAAATGGAAACGGTAGAGGTTGAATACTTGGGGATTTTTAACCGCAGATGAACGCAGATGAAAGCCAATAAATATCGGTGTGATGACCGAAAACAATTTGGTCACAAGTCCCCGCATTTATCCGTGGAGCGATAAAAAAGCTCCTCGCTCCCGCCAGTGCCCGGATTTCTGAGCGGGGTCGCTTTATTCAATCTAAAATCTAAAATCTAAAATCTAAAATCGATTGACGGTTTGGGTTCTGGGCAGAGGCGATCGCAACTAAAGCAACTCGGTTTCTGATACCGTTTGAAAAGGCTGAACGCGACAAATATTTTTCTAATCTAAAATCTAAAATCTAAAATCAAAAATCGAATGACAGATGAATTTGATACTGATTTTATGCGATCGACAACCCAGATCGATCGCCCGGATGTAGCCTCAGCGCTTTCCGAATCAGGGTTTGCCGCAGTTTTGCGAGAACAAGCTTGCCTTAAAATTCGCGAAAGCTTGCGTGCGGGGCAGCAGGACATGGCGGATTGGCAAGGCGGCCCCCTTGCTGTTTCGGCGGTTCCGGGGGCCGGGAAGTCTACGGGAATGGCTGCTGCGTCGGCAATTGCGATCGCCCGCAACCAGCTTCACAGCCGCCGCCAGTTAATTGTCGTGACATTTACGCGATCGGCTGCTGCTAATATTAAAGCTAAAATTCGGGAAAGATTGGCAGAATTGTCTTTATCTCAAGGGGGCTTTGCGGTGCACACTTTGCACGGTTTAGCTTTGAATATTGCGATGCGGCATCCCGATTTGTCGGGTTTAAATTTAGAAAATTCAACTTTAGTTACTCCCACTCAAAGTCACCGATTAATTCGCACCTGTGTAGAACTTTGGATTGCGGAAAATCCCCGCAGATATCAAGTTTTGTTGGAAGGACAGCAATTCGACGGAGAAGAAACGGAGAGGCTGCGGCGACAATCGGTTTTGCGGACGGAAATTTTGCCGCAGGTAGCTAAAACAGTGATTCACGAGGCAAAATCTTCGGGTTTATTGCCCGAACAGTTGTTAGAAATGAGCGCTCTTGATACTGGGGACGGTTATGAGATTTTAGCGGTAGCTGGGGGTTTATATCAAAAATATCAGGCTTTGTTGAGGAGTCGGGAATTCATCGATTACGACGAAATGATTTTAGCTGCTTTGCGGGTGTTGGACAATCCGAGGGCGAGGGCGATCGAGCAAAAGCAAGTATTTGCCGTTTTTGAGGACGAAGCGCAGGATTCTACACCTTTGCAGACTCGGCTTTTGGAAACATTGGCGATCGATCCAGATCGTCCTAATTCACCTCCCAATTTTATCAGAGTTGGCGACCCAAATCAAGCGATTAATTCTACTTTCACTCCCGCCGACCCGATTTATTTTAACCAATTTTGCGATCTGTGCGAAGTAGAGAATAAGTTAGCGACAATGGACGGTGCAGGCCGCAGCACCCAAGTAATTATCGATGCAGCTAACTTTATGTTGCAATGGGTAAATAGCTCAAAATTAGCGGGAACTGAACAGCCTTTTCGCGACCAAACTATTAAGCCAGTACCCAGCCATGACCCGCAGCATAATGCAAATCCTGCCCCCATTGGTCGCGGCTTAGAATTGCATACTCCCCGCGATATTTACCATACAGTTGAGTTGATTGGCAAGCGGGTAATTGAGTTAGTTGAGGAATTTTTACCTGCCGATTTTGAATTCGCAAGGAATGAAAAATCTATCCATTCAGCCACGGAAGCTAGCGAGGGGGAAAATAGCGCAAAATTGCCGTTAGAAAATCTGAAATCTATGGCTATTTTGGTGCGGGAAAACAAACAAAGCAAGTTTATCAAAGAAGTGCTGGAAAATCCTCAAAAGCACGGATTAAGCTTTGATTTGCGGAAATACGGGATTAAAATTGAGGATGTGGGAGAACGCGACAGACATTCTCAAGTGCCTTGGGAAATCTTAACATTACTGCAATTTCTCGATCGCCCCCACTCTCCAGACTACCTGAAAGCAGCATTAAAGATTTTGAGCGATCGGCAACTCATCCCCAAACAAGACTACAATGCTTTTGCTACCAGCCCTGAGCAATTCCTTTACCCAGGCCCGCTAGACCCGCAGCAGTCAGACCCCGTTCGCAAATGCCGCTATTTTTGCTGCGGTTTGCTGCAAGCTACCTTAGAACTGCCGCCCTACCAAATCATTTCATTCTTAGCGTTAGCGCTGCAATACGACCAAACAGAATTAGCCACCGCCGACAAGTTAGCAGAACGGGTAGCAATCCAAACAGCCGGCAACAATTCAATGCGTAATATTTTGGACGTACTTAGCGAAATTGTCAGTTCCGAAAGATTTGAACCTGTGGATGCAGACGACAAAATAGAAGAACGCTATACCAGCAAAGGTCAACTAACAATTATTACCATGCACAAAGCTAAAGGATTAGATTGGGATTGCGTATTTTTGCCGTTTCTGCACGAACAAACCATCCCCGGAAGTTTGCGAGTTTTGCCGCAAACCCGATTTTTAGGAGATTTCACTTTAGCAGAGGTAGCGAGAGCGCAAATTCGAGCAAGTTTGCACGAAAAATATCCTTTACCAAATCTAGGCGAAGCATGGGAACAAGCAGGTTATTTGAAAACAGCAGAAGAGTTTCGACTGCTGTATGTGGCGATGACGCGAGCAAAAAGCTTGCTGTGGATGGCGGCGGAGAAAAAAGGGCCTTTTACTTGGAACAAACCGGAGAATTTGCAGGAGCAAAAACCTTGTCCGGTAATGCCTGTTTTAAAGCAGAGATTTCCTGGTAATGCGATATTGTAAAAGAGATTTTTGTAACGAACCGCTTCGCTAACGCGCCTTCGCGGTTGGTAAAAAAAAAATCTCATTCACAAATGAAATAGAATTGCTATAGAGCAAAATTTGCACTAAAACTCGCTATGGCCAACTCAGAAATTCGCACAGCTAACGTCACATTTCCCAACGGAGATTTGCAAATCGCCGCTTACCTAGCCCAGCCCGCAGCAGAAGGGCAATTTCCCGCAGTTATTGTGATTCAAGAAATCTTTGGCGTCAACTCGCACATCCGCGAAGTTACTGAAAGAATAGCAAAAGAAGGATATGTGGCGATCGCCCCAGCCATTTATCAGCGTCAAGCCCCCGGCTTTGAAACCGGCTACACACCCGAAGCTATCAAAATCGGCAGAGAATACAAAGAAAAAACCACAGCTTCCGAACTTCTCGGCGACATCCAAGCCGCCATCGATTACCTCAAAACTCTACCCTCTGTCAAACAGCAAGGTTTTGGCTGCATCGGTTTCTGCTTTGGGGGACACGTCGCCTACCTCGCCGCTACTTTGCCCGAAATCAAGGCTACAGCGTCGTTCTACGGCGCAGGTATCGCCACTCTCACCCCCGGGGGTGGAACCCCGACGATCGCCCGCACAGCAGACATTAAAGGCACTCTCTACGCCTTTTTCGGTACTCAAGACCCCAGCATTCCCTTAGAACAAGTTGACCAAATCGCCGCCGAATTGCAAAAACACCATATTTCTCACCGAATTTTCCGCTACAATGCCGATCACGGCTTCTTCTGCGACCACCGCGGCAGTTACGACGCTACGGCAGCAGCCGACTCGTGGAAGCAGGTGAAGCAGCTATTTCATCAGCAACTTCAACCAGCTTAGAGAGTGGGAGATGGGGAGATGGGGAGATGGGAAGATGGGGAGAGTGGGAAAATTTTTCTACTGACAAGTGACAACTAAATTACTGACAACTGACAACTAAACTGACATGAATTCCAAATCTACAGGTTCTCAAAGCGCAAAAGCATCCTTTTCAATGGATGATTTTGCTAAAGCCCTCGAACAGCACAATTACGAGTTCCAGAAGGGACAAGTAGTGCGCGGCAAAGTGTTCGAGTACGACTCAAACGGCGCGTATGTTGATATCGGCGGCAAGTCTTCGGCTTTTTTGCCGATCGAAGAGGCTGCTTTGAGAACGGTAACTGATTTGTCGGAAGTGGTTCCGCTGGATGAGGAACGGGACTTTTTGATTATCCGCGAACAAGATGCAGATGGCCAAGTTACTTTGTCTCTGCGGCAGTTACAAATTCAGCAAGCTTGGGAAGATTTAATTGAATTGCAGGAAACTGGAAAAGTTCTTCAGGTGCGGGTTTCTGGGGCGAATAAGGGCGGCGTGACTGTAGATGTTCAGGGAATGCGCGGTTTTATTCCCCGATCGCACTTAGTGGAACGCGATAACATAGAATCGCTGATCGGTCAATCTTTGAGCGTTAATTTTTTGGAGGTCGATCGCGATCGAGAAAAACTCGTACTTTCCCAGCGGATGGCCACTCAATCGAATGCCTTCAAGGATTTGCAAATCGGTCAGTTGGTGGAAGGAAAAGTCAGCAGCATCAAGCCTTTTGGCGTGTTTGTGGACTTAGAAGGAGTTAGCGGTTTGCTGCACATCAAGCAAGTCAGCCAAAAATATATTGATAACCTTGGAAAGCTCTTTGCTCCCGGTCAACCCCTAAAAGCGCTGGTCGTTGACCTCGATGAAGGTAGGGGTCGGATTTCGCTTTCTACTCGGGTACTGGAAAATTATCCAGGGGAAATGGTGGATAAAATGGCGGATGTTATGGATACTGCAGAAGAGCGATCGGAACGCGCACGAAAGACTCTTTCTTAAGTGTTGATATAATTACCACCCCGACTTCTTTAAGAAGTGGGGGTGGTAACAGCGCGATCGTTTGACGTTTAATTAGGTTAATTTATTTATCTGGCGTTTGACATCAACTTTTTACTTCTTTCTTTGGCTATATAACTCCATTTTATCGTCCTTTAACCCCATTAGCTACTACTCCCAATACTTTAAAATCGGCTATATTTAGTTGATCTAAAGCTTTTCTTACCATCCCGCGATCGGTTTTTTCTATTTTTACTATCAGCACTATACCATCAGTTTGAGAAGCTAGTAAATGACCGTCAGCTAAACCAATCAAAGGTGGCGTATCGTAAATTACTAAATCAAATAAGGCTAGGAATTGTTCCATTAAATAGTGCATCTTTCTGGAAGAAAGTAATTTAATGGGATCGGGGGTAATAGTACCAGCAGTGAGGACAAAAAGGTTGTCGTTATCGGGCAATCGCTGGATGGCCTCATTTAAGCTTAAATCAGAAGTCAAAGTATTACTTAAACCTTTAATATTTGATAAGCCAAGGTATGTGTGAAGTTGAGGAAAACGCAGATTAGCATCCACTAATAATACTCGTTTACCAACAGCAGAAGAAGTTTTAGCTAAATAAACTGCTACAGTGGACTTACCCTCACCTCTAACAGTCGAAGTGATGGTTATAGAACTTATCGGATGTTCAGCACTCAATAAGTGAATATTTGTGTATAAGTAGTGAAATGCCTCTATCAAAGGAAAATCTTGGTAATTAGACGCTATTATTCGTCTTGAGTTTGGACTGTTAGAATTTGAACTGACGCTAGTGAATTTAGGTGAAACACTTTCCCCTCTACGGGATTTAATTTTCATTGCTTTGGCGATCGGAATTACTCCCAAAAGAGGACGTTTAGTTGCTGATTTAATTTCTTCTGGAGTATGGAAAACTGTATTTAAAACTTCTACTAGGAAACCTATAGCAATACCTAGTAAACTGCTAATAACGATCGAGATCGCTAAGTGGCGGCGGGTTGGTTTTTCTTTTACTGGATGGAGAGCACCATTGTCATCTCTGACTAATTCTGGTTTAGCTATAATTTTCCAAGCGCTATCAATTTGACCGGCATCTAGTTGTAAAGTTTTTTGTTTACCTAGGAACAGTTTAAGATTATCTTTAGCTAGTTCTAGTTCTAATTGTATTTCGTCATAGCGACGTTGAGCTTGGGGCATTTCATTTATTTTGTCTTGCAGTGATTTTTGGTTATTAGCTAGCACCCCCTCGCGAGCTTCTAACTGTTGTATTTGTGCTTTCATCTGAAACAGAACAGATGTAGCTTCTCTTTGCATTAAATCCCGCAAACTTTGCTGTTTTTCCCGCAAAGATTGAATGGGAAGACTATTTTCATAAAATTGAGTAGAGCTTAAAGCTAATTGCGACTCTATTTCATTTACTTTTCCCATTAAACCTTCATAAGACTTAGGATTAATATCAACAATCCAACGATTATCACCCTTTGCTGAGCGTTGTTTGTATGTTTCATATTGACGCATAGTTTCTGCTGATTGTGCTTCCACTTCTATGCGAATATTAGCCAGGTGATTTATCTGATCTGATAGCAGGCGACTACCTACATCTGGCTGATTAAAGTTATACTTAATTCTTAATGCTTGTAATTCATTTTGTAATTTATCTACTTTCTGCTGGAGTTGTGGTATTTGTTTTTCGATAAAGTCAATCCCTTTAGTGCTAATTCTTAAGCGCTCTTGGCGCATATATTCCATATAATATTTTAAAGTTTCTTCTAACACATATTTGATGCGATTAGAGTCGCGATCGCGGTAACTAATTTCTAATAGTTTAGTACCCGCTTCTTTGCCATCTTGTACAAAAGTAATCCGCTGGATATCCAAGCTGTTAAGAAGATTTTTATAATCAAACCGTGGATATTTTTTTTGCACTCTTTTAAACAAGGGTAATAACACTTCAGGGCTTTTTAAAACCCGCGTTAAGCTTTGATAGTCCACCGAATAATTTTCTTGGGATGAGGATTTCACTTTGCTCAGTTCTGCGATACCCAAACTATTGTCTTGAGCTTGGACAAAGAGCTTTGCAAGCTGATCGTCAGACGTAATCGGTTCTACTAAAACCGTAAATTTTCCTTGGTATTCAGAAATAGTTTTTTTGGCATTCCATAGAATGAAACTACCACTCAAAGTAGCTATGGCGGCAGATACTATGACCATCACCAGAGCGCGACGCTTGAGCACAGCTAGTACCCAATTCATATCAAGCACTTGGTCATCATCTTCTGAGCTACTAGCTAAATAATTAGCGGAGGGAACAGATAGATATTGACCGTCAAGGTCATTTTTGAGGGAAGAAAACAGTTTCTTATCCATAAGACAAATGTTATTTCATTCCTAATTAAGTAAAAGTTTTAGTAGCTCTATGAGTCTGGTGGGAACGAGAATTCCACCAATAATATCATTAGCTGGTGTGAGAACAGTGTTAATGTTGTCTCTCCAGACAGCAGTCCTCGAACGTGCCACTATAATTATGTCATTATCTTGAATAAGTGGGTTGGTTTGAGCATCGATTCCCTGATTCAAATTTATTGGTATTTGGGAGCGGGATATAGTGCCATTAGGATTCAGCCTAATCAGTTCCACAAATCTAGAGTTGGCGCGATTTTGTTTGAAACCACCAGCACTCATAATTGCTTGATTTAAGGTAGTATTAGGAGGTAATTTCAAGGCCCCCGGAGTATTGACTTCTCCGATAATACTCACTTGCACAGTCGCGGAAGCAAAGCTAGAAGTAGCTAGAACAGAAACTTCTCCTGGGTCGATAGCTGTCGCTGTCGGGACAAAGATGATATCCCCTTCTTGTAATATAGTATCTTGAGAAGCATCTTGTTCTTGCAAATATTGCCAAAGGTTGATAGTGCTGATTTGTTGTTTGCCATTTCTCGTATAACGTTGGAGTTGGATTTGGCGAATATCGGCAATTGATGTGATGCCACCAGCTAATTGTAGAGCACGAATGATAGTCGGCTGTCCGTTGGTTCTTTGACCATTTTGGGTATCACCACCTATCGCTACATACCTACCTGGGCGCTTAACCTCTCCAAATACTGACACAGTACGGGGTTGCTCTGCTGGTATAGAAAAATTAGATTCACTAACTTGATTTGTTTCTGCTAAGTTAATTGTTTCTTGAGCGGGAACCAATATTTGATCTCCATCTCGCAACGTTAAGTCTTCGGTGGTTTGACCAGTTTGTAAATAATCCCACAGGTTATAAGTGATAGTTATCTGTTGGTTAGCATTGAGCCGGCGTCGGACAATTACTCGGCGGATATCAGCGCTAGCTCGAATACCCCCAGCTTTTTCTAAAGCTTGAGGCAGCGTGGGAAACTGAACAGACGGTCTAGTTCCACCTCCATTAGCTAGGGGCAATAAGTATGAGCCGGGACGACTTATTTCACCAGACAACCAAATATTGAGCGGGCGGGCAGCTTGTAAGCTGATGGTAACTAAAGGTCTTTTGACGATCCGGCTATAAGCTCTAGTGATAACTTGGGCTGCCTGTTCTAAAGTTAACCCTTCAAGGGAAATACTACCAATAATGGGCATTTGAATAGCTCCCCCAGCGGGAATTTGATACTCCCCACTAAGCTGGGGTACATCGTAGATATCAATTCTAATATTATCTCCACCACCTAGATAATAGTCAGTATTAGTGCTAATTGTGGGGGAGGGGGACTGAGCGAGGTTGGTTTGAGGGTAGGAAAAAACGAACACCAGCATTAGCAGTGGCAGGTGTAAAGCAGGAAGGGTTAGCCATTTCATAGGTAGTAACAAATTTGACTTCGAGGTAAAGCCATGAAAGATATTTTAAGGGTTCCGATGTTTACGTTGATGCTTTTTTGTTTGGTGGCGATCGCCTTTGTAACTATTTATATTTTAGTCGCCCGCCATCCCAAATTTGCTGCCAGATTAGAAAAAATTTTTGTGGGCATACTTTTTTTTACTATCACGAGTAGCTCTGGAGTCACGCCGATGCTTTTTCAAAAACTCCATCCTAACATTTTCTCTAACTTAAAAACTACAGCGCCAACTATTATCGGTCAACTTGCCATTTATTCCGGCATGATTATAATTTTAGTTCCCCGGTTGAGTAAAACCACAAAAAATCTAGTTACTGTAGCTATAAAATGGATTTTAGGAGACGGTTTTTTTTGTTTATTTTTGTTAATGATGACTTTATCTGGGTTGTGGTCACAAACTCCTGAACTTAGTTATCGGGGTATTTTGAGTATGTGGGCAATAACACTGGTTTCTATGTATGTAGGCAAACAATATAGTTGGTTGGAAATTTATGGATTATTGAGATGGCTAAGTTGTTTATTAGCTTTGTGGGGAGTCGTGCAAACAAATCCATCGTCGGACGGCTGTTGGACGGGAATTTTAAGCCATAAAAATCCTTTTTCTTTTCAAATGGCTAACACTGCTTCTTTATGGATTTTATATTCTGTAAAAGAAAAAAAATATCGATACTTATCATTATTTATAACTCTAATAGCTTTAGTAGGATTGCAAAAAGGTTGTAGCGGTGCTAGTAGAATTCTGACAGTGATATTAATCACTTTTTGGGTTTATTTGTCCGTCTTAAAAAGATTACCTGTAAAATGGGCTTTTCTCTGCTTTTTGTTGTTTTTGGTGGGCAGTATATGTATTGCTATTGTGGTGTTAAATAATTTAGAGGCTATTGTTGTGGATGGTTTGAAAAAAGATATGACTTTAACGGGCCGCACAAACTTTTGGCCTTTAATTATTGATAGAATTAATCACAACAGTCCCATATTTGGTTATGGAATGGCAGGATTTTGGCAATCTTGGCGGGGCTTAGAAGACCCAGCTTACGGAATAATAGATGTTAAATCTGGTTTTGTGCCACCCCACTCCCACAATGGTTTTATTGATATACTTTGCGAACTGGGTTGGGGTGGATTGTTGTTGTTTATTTTTTCATTATTTAATAATATCTTTAGAGGTATAAAGTACATGATAGAAGAAAATTTTCCAGAGTCAGCTTTGCCTTTGTATCTATTAACATTTATGCTAATGACTAATATGACAGAAGGGGGATTATTGGCGATTGGTACTTATTGGTGTTGGTATGTAGTTTTATCGGTAAAATTGAGCTTAGATACGACAGCTAAGGATAATAAACACTGATGATGTCAGAATTTTGTCAAGCTGATTAATCGGGAGAGTTGAGTGCGATCGCACCGTTTAGCCTGAATTCTAATGATAACTCAGCAGACACACCTAAAAAAACAGAACGCCTAGAATCCAGAATTCTTAAAGAAGTCTGGGTTCTAATAGCCATCGCGCTTGACGTTGAATACGGTTAATTTACCAGAACTTACGCAACCATCCTATGAATAGGGGCAACCACGGGGGATTTCCCGTAGAACACGCTATATGTAGAAGGCTGTGCATAAGTCCTGTTTACTTAAGATGACTCGAAATTGTTTCAGTCTCCACCTTTGCTTCCACCGGCAAAACATTTTCTATATCTAGTGCTTTTTTCGGTTGATAAACTGCCAAGTCGAACCAAAAAGTTGTACCAACATTAACTTCGCTAACTAAATTAATTTTAGTGTGGTGCTTGTCAATAATGTTTCTGACAATAGAAAGACCTAATCCCGTTCCTTCGAGAGTGTGAACTCGGTTTTCTACCCGGAAAAAGCGATCGAAAATTGCTTGTTGGTCTTCGGGGTCTATGCCAATCCCAGTATCCGAAATTTCGATCCGCACAACCGGAAAAAGTTTGGCATCCGGCGACAAGTTGTGGTTCCCGGATGCGCCGTCTTTGTGAGTCTGCGCCTCCGACTCTAGCAAATACGCTCGAATGGCTACCTTGCCGCCGGACTGCGTAAATTTTAAGGCATTTCCTACTAAATTGGCAAATACTTGCAACAGCAAATCGTAATGACCTAAAGCAGGCGGCAAATACGGGTCAACTTCTTGCTCTAATTCGATGCCTTTATCCTTAGCATTCAACTGATAAGTCCGCAGGGTTTGTTCCACAGCTTGCGGGAGGTCAACAGCTTCCAACTGATAAACTCGGCAGGATTCCAGCCGCGACAAGTCTAACACGTCGTTAACTAAACGAGTTAGTCGATCGGTTTCTCGATTGGCAATTTCCAGAAATTCCCTGCGCTCGCTTTCTTGAAGGTCTTCTCCGTACTCATAGAGAGTTTCAATAAAAGATTTGATATTAAACAATGGTGTTCTCAGTTCGTGAGAAACATTGCTGATAAAATTGCTTTTAGCCTCATTGAGTTCTACTTCGCGAGTGATGTCCTGCACAGTCATCGCAATGCCTTTAAGACTCTCGCGGTATTGCCCGGAATCTTGATTTTTCGAGGTTTCCTCGTAAAAAGTACACTCTACAGCTTCCGGTCGTTCGGACTCGCTACAGTTATTTTCCTCGTCGCGAATGCAGCTTCTGCACAGCGGTTCTGCTCCGGGCGCTTTGTGCAGAATGACAGTAGTTAAAACAATCCGAATTGTACGGTTGACTGGTTCGCCCATCGAGATGCGAAATTCGCCGCCTTCGCGATCGCCCGCCGCTATTTGGTGCAGGGGTCTGGCCAAGTCTTGCTGCACTTGGGAAGGCAAAATGTTCAGAACATTGACTCCGATCGCATTTCTGCCTTCCCATCCAAAAATCCGCCTGCCCGTCGGATTGACTAAAATTACCTGCAAATTCGCATCCAACAACAGCGCCCCGTCAGCAATAGTTGAAACCAAAGTTTCTAACTTCGCTTTTTCCGCTGTCAGCTCTTCAATATTTTGTTCTTCATAACTTTCTAGTTTCTCGGCCATCTCGTTAAAACTGCCAATCAACTCGCCCAATTCTCCCCCCAAAGGCAGGTCAACTCGCTGCTTAAAATTCCCGCTGGCGATGTTTTTGACCCCGAAGACTAATTGTTTAATGGGCTGAGTAATTGTCAGGGCATTAAATACAGCGCCCAAAATTACCATCACCCAAATGGTTACAAATACTGCTAAAGTGACATCCCTAGTCAGATTTGAAGAGATAACTGCGGCGGGATTTGGGTTAATGCCGATCGCCAAAACTCCCAAATATTTGTCTTCGTGAATTAGCGGCACAAATACGTCAGTAACTTCTCCGTCAGGCGTCAAGTGCTGCCGCACTAAAGGCAAAGAAGTTAAATTCCTCGCCTCAATGTCGGCGAGAAAATTATCGGGAAGTTTGATCTGGCGGCGCAGCGTCAGAGAAGTTTCTACCTCAGATTCCGAAAAGGGTATTCCCAGGAAAATATCGCCCGCTTCGTCAGCGTAAAGCATATAGCGGACGCTGGAAGTGCTGCTGTAAAATTGGCGGGAAAAGCGGGCGACTTCGGAGCGATCGTTTTTGGCAATCAGCGGTGCGACATTTGCCGATAACAGCAAACCCAGGTCCCGGCCGTAGCGAGTATCGTTAAGTCGGGCGTCTTGCTGAATAGTATTCACCGCCCAGAATGTCAGGCTGCTCATAATTAACGACACTACGAGGGTAGCACCGGCCATCAGGCGGGTCTGGAGGGTAAAATCCGACCACCAGCGGGCAATAATTTCTCCGATTTTGTTTAGTATGGCCAGCATTTCACCAGTTCACCAGTTCAATATTAAAAGCAAGATCAATTCCGTTGGCTCCCGATCGACTTTTCTGCTGCGACTTGTCAGCTACCGCCACCGCAGAGATACCAAACTTCATTGTTACATTTCTACATTGAGATTGCTTGGCTTTCGGACGGCGGCCGATGTCGCAACTCCTAATTTCGATCCCCCAAAGCTCGGCGACCGATGTCCCGACGACAGTAAACCCCTTCAAATTCGATGCAATCAACTGCTGCATAAGCTTTGGAAATAGCTTGTTCCAAAGTTTCGCCCGCTGCTGTCACGCCCAAAACGCGGCCGCCTTCGCTCACCAACTGCTGCTGCTTCAACTGGGTGCCGGCGTGAAACACTTCTGCTCCTTTGGCTTCAGCCTCCTCAATACCTGTAATAACTTTGCCTTTTTGATAACTTCCAGGATAGCCCCCAGAAGCCAAAACTACGCAAACAGAGGCCCCCGACTTCCAGCGAATGTTGGAATACTCACCGAGACGCTGCTGACAGCAGGCGAGCACCAAATCTTCCAAAGGAGTTTCCAGCAGCGACAAAACGGCTTGAGTTTCGGGGTCTCCGAAACGGCAGTTGAATTCTAAGACTGTGGGTTCTCCTTCGGGCGTAATCATTAAACCTGCGTAGAGTACACCCCGGTAGTCGATGTTGCGTTTTTGCAGTGCTGCGAGGGTGGGTTCGAGAATTTCTGCTTGAATCCTTTCCATGAGTTCCGGGGTGACAATGGGCGCTGGGGCGTAGGCCCCCATACCGCCGGTGTTGGCTCCCTTGTCGCCTTCGCCGATAGCTTTGTGGTCTTGGGCAGGCAGCAACGGTTCCACTGTGATGCCGTCGGTGAGGGCGAGAATCGAGACTTCTTGACCTGTTAAGAATTCTTCGACGACGACTCGGATGTTGTCGGTGCCGAATTCGCCTCGGAAAATGGTGTTGATGGCGCTGTGAGCCATTTTGACTGTGGTGGCAACGGTGACTCCTTTGCCTGATGCGAGTCCGTCTGCTTTGATGACTATGGGGGTTCCTTGTTCCAGAACGTATGCTTTGGCTGCTTCTGCGTCTGTAAATACGGCAGCTTTGGGTGTTGGGATGCCTGCTTCGAGCATCAATTCTTTGGCCCAGGATTTGCTGGATTCAATTTGGGCGCCGGCTTTGGTGGGCCCGAAAATCATGACTTTTTTCTGTTGGAAATAGTCGGCGATGCCTAGCGATAGGGGCAATTCGGGGCCGACGATAACTAATCCGATGTTGTTGACCATCACAAAGCGTTCGATGCCTTGGAAGTCGTCGATGTTGAGCGACAGATTTTGACAGCCTTTGGTGGTAGCTGTGCCGCCGTTGCCCGGTACGCAGAATACTTGTTTAATCCGCGTAGATTCTAGCAGTTTTTTTGCGATCGCGTGTTCGCGACCTCCGTTCCCCACAACCAAAACTTTCACAGTATCCTCACCTATAAATTTTGTTCCCTGAATGTCTGATTTTCAGTGTTTGTACCTGTCTATCTGCTTTTTGCAGTGCTGTCAATTATGCCATGCTTGGCGCTAGGGAATTGCTAGATGTGGCACTTTTCTGGAGGGGTCGGGCTCTACCGCTGTTTCTCAACGGCTGGGATCGTGCAATAATTAAAGACTTTCGCCGCCCAATTTTTCTGGGTTCTGCCTCGATTTAACGATGCAATTAAAACTATTTTCTAGCTTTTAATTGTTCAATTACTGTAATTCATCCGGGGACAAATAGCGATAAAATAGGCAGGTTGACACCAGGAATTTTACTCACATGAAATCAAATCAAACCGCTGCGAGTTCGTCTGCCAAATTTAAGCGGGTGGGCGTTGTCGGCGGCGGCCAGCTAGCTTGGATGATGGGGGATGCGGCTAGCGCGCTGGGTATTGAATTGGTAGTGCAAACTCCTAATGCTACCGATCCAGCAGTTTCTGTTGCTGCTGGTGCTATTTTGGCTGCTGTTGATGATGTTTTGGCTACGGCTCAATTGGCTGATGACTGCGATGTTATTACTTTTGAAAATGAGTTTGTGGATTTGGATGGTTTGCGGCCGCTAGAACAGCAAGGTGTGTTATTTCAGCCGAGTTTGCCGTCGCTTTCTCCTTTGTTGGATAAGTACGTCCAGCGCTGTTATTTACAAGGTTTGGGTTTGCCAACTCCGAGGTTTTGGGAATGGGATTGCAGCGCGGATTTGCCCCTCGAATTGTTTAAGGCGGTGGCGATCGACTTTCCGGCAATTTCTGTTTCTGACAGCGTGCAGATTGCAGGAGACTCGGATGCTGAATCGATCGACTTTCCGTTTGTCGTCAAAGTTCGCCGCCACGGTTATGACGGCCAAGGTACTTTTATTGTTAAGGATCGGGGAAGTTTTGAGTCAATTCGTGCTAAGCTCAAGGGTCAGTCTTTGCTAGTGGAAGAGTTTGTGCCGTTCGATCGCGAGTTGGCAGTAATTGCGGCTCGATCGGCAACTGGCGAAATGGCGATTTATCCGATCGTCGAAACTCAGCAGCAAAATCAGGTTTGTCATATGGTGATTGCGCCCGCTGATATTAGTTTAGATGTGAAAACTGAAGCTTGTGCGATCGCCCGCACTCTCCTCAACAGCTTAGAAGCTGTCGGCGTATTCGGCATTGAATTATTTTTAACCGCTGACAATAAGCTGTTAGTCAATGAAATTGCACCCCGCACCCACAACTCGGGACATTTTACCATCGATGCTTGCGAAACTTCACAATTTGAACAGCATTTGCGGGCAGTTTGTCAACTGCCTTTAGGCAATTCCGATTTGAAATGTGCAGGTGCTGTCATGGTAAATTTGCTCGGCTACGAGTCTGCTGAGTCCGATTATTTAACAAAAAGAAAACAACTGGCACAAATTAGCGGTGGTTTTGTACATTGGTATGGTAAGAAAGTATCGCGTCCGGGCCGCAAACTCGGTCACGTTACTGTAGTGCTCGACGGGGAATCGGTGGCTCAGGGGCGATCGCAAGCACTGGCGATCGCTCAAACCGTTGAATCTATCTGGTATGCAAGTTAAATTGCTCGAAGCTTGCCAAAATCTGGTTAGTTGGTATATATTAAATAAAGGTTCTACTGCGACGTTGGTGACTGCCAATAATGTTTTTTTGATCTATAACTCTTAACTCTCGGGAATCAAGATGTTTGGACAGCAGTAAACTGGGCTTGTACCCAGAAACTTTAAGTCCGAGCCAACGGTACCCACCTGGTAAAATACCAGGTCAAAAGCTGAGGTAAGACGGCGTTGCGGGGAACCATCATAATATTGATTGAGATAGGCGCTGTGAAATATGGCTAGCCTATTTTTTTTTTTTTTGATATAAACGCCTTTACTCATGCTACATCTTCAATTTTTGCCTAAACTCCTCTAGGGTTGGCGTTGGTTTAATGCGATGAATCATACTATAGCAATCCTAAATGATTTAGATAAATTTGTAGGGGTAGTGCCTTTCTTTGCCTACCCCCTATCTATCGGGCAACCGGGCGTGGGATTGCCCCTACAATAATTATGCAAATGATGCGAGGATTGCTATATGGCAATTTGAGCATAGGACAGTAAAATCATTAAGCGGATCTAGTTTAATCTTTGCCCCAATTAAGTTGGAAATTGGAACATTATGATGAGCTTCTATGTATCCTCTGCCTATTTCTCCGTATCGAGACTCAAAATTAAAATCGCAAGCTTTACAGATACATCCTTGCAATTGCTTAACTTTTCTAGATAGCGTCTGATTTCGTTCTGTTACTCGATGAAGTCTATACTTTGTCGCATCTTCAAACCATTCTCTTTCTGCTTCATTGTTCTTAGCCTCCTTCTTCAAAGAAACCTCCTTGAACAAATCAGAATCAGCCTCCTCATTCAAAGAAACATCCTCAAACAGGGAGAAGTAAATTTCAAGCATTTTCCTAACATCGCCTACCAGCTCCTTGTCGTCAGGAAGCGATCCCCTTGAATAAAACTTCGAGGCTATGTTTCCGGCTTCATACGCAATTCCCAGCCTTCTAGAAGTAGTTTCCTTGGGGATCGAATCAAGCTGAAGATCGAGAGGTTCTGAAAATTCTCTGAGCTTGTCAGAACCAAGCTTATCTTTAAATAGTTGTGCTTGATCCCTTACCATGTCCCTCGACTTCCCAAGTCCGAACTTCTTTCTTTTATCTGCTATTCCTTGATTGAGAGAAAGATAAACGCCAGAGAAGTCGGCGCGAAATAAATAAACACAGTAAAACCCCGACTGGACACTCTAGTTACAAGCTTGTTAAATATTGCTATCCAAGGAACTTTAGCCCAAGAACCATTACCTGCTGAAGCTTTTACGGTATAGATTTCTGGTAATTCTAAGGAAGCACTTATTGATGTCGGCACTAGATTTCTGACATAACTAGCAAACGAATGTTCCTTGAAGTTGTCGCTACTGACCAATGGATATTCAAATATGATTTTTTCAAGGGACTCTCTCAGCGCCATAACCAATAATTAATGTTGCATCTTCAATTTAATTATCGTGCCTCACCAGCAGCTTTTAAATATTAAACCCTGCCGATTACCTCGGGTATAACTATTAATTATACCGCAACGGCGGTCTAAGATTCTGTGTCGGCGTCAACTGCTGCAAAGAACCGCAAGATGAGCCTCACGCGCATCCTGTGTATCGGAGCAAATGCAATGCCGCCCGCCACCGGCAAATCTCCCTTGCAGAAAGTACCAAAAACGTGGTACGGTTGAAGCTTGTGTCCAAATAACACCAGTCCATGCCAAAACTCAAAACTCGCAAAGCAGCCGCAAAGCGCTTTAGAGCGACCGGCAGCGGTAAAATTGTGCGCCGCAAAGCTTACAAAAGCCACTTGCTACAGCACAAAAGTTCAGCTCGCAAAAGCCGTCTCTCTAAGCTGGTCGTCATTGACGAGACCAACGATGCTAACGTGCGGTTAATGCTTCCATACTTGTAAAGTTTAACGGAAATTAAAGATGACACGGGTAAAACGCGGTAATGTCGCCAGAGCGCGCCGCAAAAAAATTCTCAAATTAGCCAAGGGTTTCCGAGGCGCACAGTCGAAACAGTTCCGCACAGCTAACCAACGGGTGATGCAGGCCCTGCGTAACGGTTATCGCGATCGCAAAAAACGCAAACGCGATTTCCGCCGCCTGTGGATTGCTAGGATCAATGCCGCATCGCGCCAGCACGGCACGAGCTACAGCAGACTGATCGGTAACATGAAGAAAGCCAACATCGAAATCAACCGCAAAATGCTGGCACAGATGGCGATTATTGACCCCGCAACATTCGGTAAAGTCGTGGAAATGGCTAATCGAGCCGGAGCCTGAAAGTTCGCTTGATTTTTAGAAGGCAGAAAGCAGAAGTAAGAAAGATTTAACTGTCTGCCAGAGAAGGAAAACTCCTGATAAATCTATGAAATTCAGACAAACTTTCCTTCTTTGTTCTTACTTCTGAATTGTTGCTGATTCAGAAATGGCGATCGGGCTGGTAGCTCGCGCTTTTCGTGTTTTTTATACAGTTGCAAAGGCAAATATCAAAGATTGCTAGCGGATTAAAATAAATAAAGCCTTCCACAGACCTACCTAATTTAAAAAAAAACATGGATAGTAATTTGCTGATTGTTTACTTGTCAGTCCTGCTCGCTATACTCGGCAGCACTTCCTGGTTTATTGTGCGCCAGATTCTCAAAACTAGGAAGCTGGAAATGTCTCTGGAACGCTTAGAAAATAAGCTGACTGCAGAAAAAGGAACAGCACAGGAATACTACGAATTAGGAAGTATCTATGCAGATAAAAAGCTTTACTCCCAGGCGATCGTACTGTTTCAAAAAGCCCTGAAAGCCAAAGATTTAGAAGGCGAAGAAAATCAAGCAGCTATTTACAATGCCCTCGGTTTTGCACACTTCGGTCAAGAACAGTACGACATTGCGATCCGCCAGTACAAAGAAGCCCTAAAGTTGCAGCCCGAATACGTTACATCTCTCAATAATCTAGGTCACGCTTACGAGCGCAAGAAATTAACAGCTCAAGCCTTGGAAATGTACGAACAAGCTCTCGCCTGCGATCCTGAGAATGCCACTGCCAAACAGCGAATAGAGTCCCTCCGGAAGCGTTTGGTAATCTATAATTGAGCATCGGTATTAGGAGCAATACAGATACCCCCAAACCTGGTTTCATTCCGAAACCGGGTTTTTTCTTCCCATAGTCAAAGATACTAAACTATCCAACACGTTAATGCGTTAGTTTTGAAGAACAGGAATTCCGAGTCAAGCTCGATCGCAGACCGTCCCAGCAGTTTAAACTGCTGTCAAAATAAAAGCAGTACCTGCAACGGCGATCGGTCCTAAACAATTGAAGGAGGAGAACGTAGTGACATCAATTCTCGTTGTCGAAGATTCGTGGTTGACTCGCAGGGTAATCTGCAAAATCCTGCGAGCAGAAGGATACGAGACTTGGGAAGCATCGAGCGGCCCGGAAGCTCTAGAACTGCTAGGCACTAAAACCCCAAACTGTATGCTCTTAGATTTGCTGATGCCGGAAATGGAAGGTCGGGAAGTCCTGCAAGCCATGCGCGATCGAGGATCTAAAATTCCAGTCATCGTAATTACCGCAGACATTCAAGCAACCACCCGCTCCGAGTGCATCGAACTCGGAGCCGTCGCAGTCATTCACAAAATGCCCAACTCAGAGGAACTGATCGGGTGGATCGAAAAAGCTATCAGTGCCAGCGAGGAGAGCACCCCATGAAATTAAGCGCTCGACAGCTCGATGCTTTGCAGGAACTCGTCAACATCGGGATCGGTCAAGCAGCAGGGATTTTGAACGACATGATCGAGTCTCCCATTCGCTTGCAAATCCCCTTGCTCCAAGTCCTGTCTCCCACCGACGTGCAACAAGAGTTAGAGATTCACCTCAACGGCGAGCAAATCGCCGCCGTCCAGCTCAAATTCACAGGCTCCTTTGGAGGCATTGCTCAGCTAGTCTTTCCTACCAACAGCGCGGCCATGCTCGTTACCATGCTGACAGGGGAAGAGGTTGGAACTCACGACCTGGATTCAGTCAAAATTGGTACGCTAAGTGAAGTGGGAAATATTGTGATCAATGGGGTCATGGGTGCAATTAGCAACGTACTTCAGCAACGCCTGAACTACTCAATTCCTAATTACATGGAAGGGACGATCGCTACTTTGCTGACATCTGGCGGTTTAGCTACTGATACAGTTGTTTTATTAGCCCAAACCCGTTTCATTATTGAAAGGCTTCACATTGAAGGAGATATCATCCTCATTTTCAATGTCAATTCCTTTGACACCTTGTTGACGGCTATCAATCAACTTGCCGGGGGTCTATGATCGAGGAGAGCAAAACTATCAAGGAAAAGTTTGGGGTTCTCGACAGCGTACCAGTCGGTGCCTGCTTACTGCGAGATGATTTTGTGGTGCTGTTTTGGAATACTTGTCTGGAAGAGTGGACAAAAATTCCTCGCAGGAAAATATTGGGAACAAAGATTACAACCCATTTTCCTCACCTGAGTCAGCTAAAGTACGCAACTCGCTTCAAGCAAATCTTTGCAGGAGGCCCGCCAACAATTTTTTCTTCTCAAATTCACAAACACCTGATTCCGGCAACTTGCCAAGACGGGCAGCAGCGAATTCAGCAAACTACTGTGACTGCTGTGCCGGCCCTGGAGGCTGGCGTTGCAGAACAGGAGATTAGAGACTGGCTTCTCCAGACTCTTGAGTTAGAACCAGACGGTACTTTCGGAGTCGGAGAACCAACAAGTGCTTTTTTGTCTGGGGAATATCGACCCTCAGTTTCGTCATCAATATGGCCGGGGGTCAATTCCCCATCGTTCTACGCGCTGCTGGTGATTCAGGACGTTACCGACCTCACGCACCGCATCCAAGCTTACCGGACTCTGCGGGATCAGGCTTTAGAGGAAGTGAAAGTGCGTCAGCAGGTAGAGGAAAAATTGCGGTCGAGCCAGCTTTTCATCCAGCAGATTGCTGACGCGGCCCCTTACTTGCTCTACATATACGATTTGACCCAACGGCGCAACGTCTACGTCAACGGTCAAGCTTCTAAATTGCTCGGCTACACTCCTCAAGAAATTTTACAGATGGAAATGGCTTTGTTTTCCAGTTTGGTGTACCCAGAAGATTTGGAGAGGGTGGAAGCGCACCTGCAAAAATTTCCCTCGGCCCAAGACGGGCATATTTTGGAGTTGGAGTACCGACTGAAACATCGCTCGAGCGAATGGCGCTGGTTTCGCTGTCGCGATCAAGTGTTCGCCCGCACAGCCGACGGCCGGCCCAAACAAATTTTTGGCACCGCTCAAGATATTACCGAGTACAAGTGGGCAGAGGATGCGCTGCGGCAGCAAAACGAACGAGAACTGCTGATGGCGACGATAACTCAGCACATCCGCGAGTCTCTGGATTTGGGCGAAGTGCTCAACACGACTGTGACAGAAGTGCGCCAGTTCCTTCAGGCCGATCGAGTGATGATCGTCCGATTCAACTTCTATACGGGGTGTCTGTGCGCTGCACCCGCGACGGGGGCGGTGACGGTGGAATCTGTAGCTCCCAACTGCCGGCCGATGCTGGGAGAAACCCTGGAAAATTTCTGTTTTGACGAGTTCTATCTCGAAGCGTACCAACATCGGGCGATCCGACCCATCGCCGATGTATGCGCCGCCGATTTGCCACAAAATCAAATTGACTTGCTCGCACAATTTGAGGTGAAAGCTTATTTGGTGGTACCGCTAGTGCAAGGAGACGAGTTGTGGGGGCTGCTGATGGCCCACCAGTGCAGTCCCCGCCAGTGGATGCAGTTGGAAGTAGAGTTGCTGTCTTCTTTGGCCACACAGTTGGCGATCGCGATCAAGCAAGCAGAACTCTACCAGCAGTTGCAAGCGGCCAACCTCAAGTTAGAGCGCTTAGCCACTTTAGACGAACTCACGCAGCTAGCAAACCGCCGTCGGTTCGATCAGTATTTAGAAATGGAGTGGCGCAGACAGGCGGGGGAACAAACGCCTCTGTCCCTGATTCTGTGCGATATTGATTCTTTTAAAAGTTACAACGATACCTACGGGCACCCAGGGGGAGACGAATGTTTGCGGCAAGTCGCCGGGGCGATCGGCAATGCAGTCGATCGCCCCGCCGATTTAGTAGCTCGCTACGGAGGCGAAGAATTTGCCGTTATTTTGCCAAATACCCCAATTCAAGGGGCGGTGCTGGTAGCCGAACACATACAGCTCAAAATCGCTGCTTTGCAGCTTCCTCACGCTGGTTGTCAGGTGAGCCCCTACGTCACTGTAAGTTTCGGCGTAGCGAGTATTGTTCCTGCATCTGAATCTGGGCCCGAAATTCTGATTGCCGCAGCCGACCAAGCGCTGTATCAAGCTAAACGACTCGGGCGCGATCGTATCCAACTTTACCAGCCCGACCCTGCTTCTGGCAAGCCGAACGGGACAGTCACTCCGCTGCTTCCTGTGGATTTTTCTATACCCAATACTAATTTGCCGTCTCCCACAAGCGCTTGACTTATTCCCATATTTGTGCATATGGAGTAGTTACGAGCTGTCCTGCAGGAGTAAAGTGGACACCGGGGATATTTTCACTCCCAGGAATGTCAGCCACGGATTTTCAATCAATGTTATTCATATAAGAACGATGCTACGGGACACCCGCTAAATTATTTGAAATTTTTAGTAATTTTGTAAAAAGTCAAAAGTAAGAAAGGTGTCAGTAAAAACAAGATTTTTTACTTTTTACTTTTGACTTTTTACATATCGAGTATTCAACTCAAAACTGCTTCGTAAAACTTACCCAAACTTAACTAAAGTCATCTTTAGCTCTAATTCAGAACTCACTTCCTGCGCTGTTGGGTGGTCGGCCATCCCAAGATAAGCAGGCTATCCCCCAATAGCCTTGGGTTCCCAATTCAAAATATTTAAACTGGCATTGAGATCTCGATCTATTGACACGCCGCAAGCAGGACAATCATAAATCCTCACTTGCAAAGGCATATCTTTTTTATGCTCGCAATTGGCACAAATCTTAGAACTGGGGAACCATCGATCTACCAGCACTAAGCTCGCTCCATACATTTTGCACTTATACTCTAGATGTCGCCTGAATTCGTAAAACCCTAAGTCCGATATTGCCCCTGCCAACTTGTGATTTGCCAGCAATCCTTTAACATTCAAGTCTTCAATCTTAATTAGATTGAAAGTTTTCGCTAAATAAGTCGTTAACTTGTGAAGGAAGTCTTTACGAATGCAGGCTATCCGTGCGTGAAGCCTGCCGATCTTGTTGTAAGTTTTGCGCTGATTGTTTGAGCCTTTTATTTGCCTTGACGCCTGGCGCTGCAACCGTGCCAGCTTGGTTTTCGCTTGCTTTAAGGGATGCGGCGCATCAAACACTTGACGGTTTGATAGGGTGACAAAAGACTTAATACCTACGTCAATTCCTACAGAACTTTCAGGTTGTTGAATCGGTAAACGTTGGGCATCAACGCAGAAAGAGACGAACCAACGATTTCCTTCTTTGGAAATGGTAAAAGTTTGAGATGCAAACCCGTGCGGGAGTGGTTCGCAAAGCCGAAAATTTCCCAGAGTGGGAATCTTGATAGTATTGCCAGCTTTTAGTAGAACTTTCCCATTAGAAGAATCAACCGTGAATGATTGCCCGTCTCGGCGGCTGGCAAATTTTGGATGGCCTGCTTTCCCCAAGCGATACCGACTGAACGCTTCTTTCAAGTCAATCAAAGCGTTTTGGTAAACTCGACTGGACAACTGGTTCATCCAAGCGCATTCAGGCTGTTTCTTGACGTGATTGGTAAGAACTTTCTTGACGGAGTTGATGACTTTTGAGTCGGAAAACTCACCTGCACCGTACATTTGGACTCGCAAGCTCAAACCCATGTTAAATACTACACGCCGAAATCCTGCGTGTTTTGCCATCAAGGTCGCTTCTCTATTATTCAATTTGAGCGCTCGCTTGACGGCAAACACAATAAAACCTCCTCTCGGTAACTAACTGTGGATAAGTTTAACAAACTATTTGGCACTTAAGTCCGACTCTTAAGGCGCTGCCGCCGCCCTGCGGTTGGCAACAATCAGATTAGCCTGATACTCTGCCGCTTTTTGCTGAGCCTTTTGATAGTTCGGGCTAGTTGACGGCACTGCTCTCATGAGCCCAACCGCTTTCTGCCACTCGCTTGCTACTGCAATCCACTCATTTTGAGACTGAGCCGTCTGGGCTAAAATTGCTGCATTCTGAGCTTTGTTCACGGCTTCCCTCCAAGAGTCAGGCTTAGGCGCGGCCGCTTTTGGTGCAGGAGAGGCTGGCTTGGGCGGCCCAGATGCCGGTGCAGCTTTGGGTGCTGGAGATGTCCCCGGAGCTGGGCTTGCGGGTACTGCAGCATTGGGAGTAGCTGCGGGAACCCCAGAGGCGGCCTGTGGGGTAGCGGGAGATGCGCCCGGAGAGGATGGGGTCGCTTTAGACGCGGGAGATGGGGCTTTCGGGGAGGGGGAAGCAGCTTCGGGGGCCGTCGGTTCTGGGTTCGAGCCGAAGGGGAAATTGCCAGTAAAGAAAAGCCCTGCGATCGCCGCCAGAGGCACTAAGATACCCACAGGTATTACCCATTTGGGGAATTGTTTTTTCGGAGGCGGGGTTTCCTCTTCCTCTTCCTCTTCCTCTTCCTCATCTCGATCGAATTCTCCTTCTTGATAATAGTCTTCGCCTTCGGGCTCGACATCATCTAAACCTACAGAGTCGTCAGGCATTCCACTCTCGGAGGCGTAAAGCCTTTGCTCTGCGGGCATCAGATCGATTTCATCTTCCCACGCAGGCGAGCCGTCACCTGTTCGACGCCCGTAAACCTTTACAGTGTGAATTGATTCGACTCCCAAATTCGTCATCCCGCTGCGGATGAAATCGACCAATGCCATTTGACTCGGTACTTTGTCTGACTCCAGAATTATGTGGAGGCAGCCGTTGTCCCGCGTCACATCGGCGTTGATGCCTTTGGGTTTGAGTGTACGGTTGATGCTAGATGCGATCGCTTTTGGATCGCCCTGCTTGAGAAGTTCCCGCAGGTTCTGTTGTGTCATGGGTAGCGCTCTTTTGGGGGGGGGTGGAGAGCCGGCAAATAATATTAACCGATCGGCGTTCGGCGGCGGACAATATGTATTTACCACATTAACTTCTACTGTCGCATTCTGAGAGTATTTCTAGCTAACTCGGAGGGAGACCCCACACCATAATCTTCGATTCCGCGCGTGGATGAAAGCTAGGGCCGTGACGAATTTGGCGAGGGAGGATGTCACTATCTATTCAAGACCTTTTGGCCGCCGATCGGGCATCAAGCACATACCAGCGCTCGAAATTTGTTGTAAAAATTTACAGTGACGACCCCATCCCGCTGCGCTGTCGGACATCAGCGAAACAAGCTAGAAAGTTCTATAACTTTGGTTTGCAGGGTTGAGATTTCTTCCCTGCCCCGCTTTAAAGAAGCTTCTAAGTCTAGCAGCAAAGGCAAACTTTTTTGCAGTTTTTCTAAGCTGGCGTTCTTGACTTCTTGGCGAAAGTAGTATACTCGTTTGGGATTGCCGAGGTCTAGAGCTTGAGCTATTTTATCATCGCGATCGCCCGCTTGGATCATCGCCTTTACCCAAAGCCAAGTCCGAAACTTACCAGTCAAGCCAGCCACAATCCTCAAACCAGGCTCGCTGCGGCCAGTTAAGCCTGCCAATAAATCCAAAGCGGCGGAGGTATTGCCCTCCCGAATCGCATCGGCTAGCTGGAAGGTATTCTGGGCGTGACAGTGCACCAGTGCGGCAACTTCCTCCGGGTTCAGAGGTTGGCTGCGGTTGCCCGCAAACAGCAGCAATTTTTCGAGTTCGCTGTATAGCCCGCGGGTATCGCTGCCAATGGATTCGGCCAAAAGTTCGATCGCTGTGGCGGTCAATTTTACGTTCATTTCGCCCGCGACTTGGCGCACCCGCTGGACTAATTCTTTGTCATTCCAAGGCGGAATCGGCGAAAATTCGCGGACTTCGGCGGCGGACTGGGAAATTAACTTGGTAGACTTGAGCCGGCTGTCGGGTTTTTTGACCGATGTCAGCAGCAACACGGTGGTAGGGGGAATCACCGGCAGCGTCCGTTCAAATTGCGCTAACAGTTCTGGAGAACACTGCTGCGTTACAGTCGTATTTGCCAGCCAGACCAAACGGCTGCCGGTACCGAAGGGGGGCGTTAAGGCTCGATCGAGCCCTTCGACCACAGCGAAGGCGGAATCGGCAATAACCTTGTCATAGTTAAAACTAGCCCAGTTGGGGTCGAGGACAGTTTGGCGCAAACTTGTCACAGCCTGCGCCATCGCAAAGTCGTCTTCCCCCCAAAACAGGTAAATTGGCATCAAAAACGCTCAGTAGCCAAAAAAATCAGAGTTGCGCGTTCCGCAAGTCCAACATATCCTGAATTGGACTGTTGGATGCCCGCAGCATAATATAAAATTTGGTGTGGGAGTTTGTCACCGCGAGGAAATCAAGATTGGATGATACTTATCAAGCTTACGTAAATCGGGTGGCGCGAATGACGCTGCTGGACTCCTACAAGTCCCAGGTGGAACACATTCAGGAATCTCCAAAATTTAAGCCCGACGAAGCCGGTCACAGATATCCTGTACCTTTTCCGGGTTATTCGGTGATTACGCCGCCTGCGGGGGAAGATGCAGAAAATGCTGCACTTTATAGTAATTTGCACTCGATCCAACAACGGCTATTGCAGGAAATAGCGGAGGGTGCGCTCGTGGCACTGCCTCCTGATAGTTTCCATTTAACCGTAGCCGATTTGATTTGGAGCAGCGCTTTTCGAGATGCCTCTGATAAAAATCCAGAATTTGAGGAGCAACTGCGCTCGCGCATGGCCGATCGTTTTGCCGCCTGCAAACCCTTGGCGGGCGGCGGTCCCATTCGCTGGATAGTGCTGGGGTTGATGGTGATGACTAGAGCTGTGGGTGTTTGTTTGGCACCGACGGACGAAAACTCTTACAAGCAAATTCTTGAGTTTCGCCGATCGATCTATCAAAATCCCGATTTAATTGCTTTGGGAATCGAACAGCAATATCATTTTACGGCACACATTACTCTGGCTTATTTTGGGGACACCGGGCCGAACTTAGACCGCGATCGCTTGTGCACTTTGCTGTCTGAGTTAAACGAGCAATGGCTGGACACGCCGCAAGAACAGTCCGTACACCGAGTGGAACTGCGGAAGTTTGAGGACATGGCCACCTACCTCCGGCAACCGGACTGGCCTGTTTTTGAGTTTTAACGAACGAAGAGGGAAGAAGGAAGAGGGAAGAAGGAAGAGGGAAGAAGGAAGAAAGCCCTTCGGCTTCGCTCAGGGTAAAAAGAGGGAAGAAGGAAGATTTTTTCCCCTATCTGACTCTCCCCATCTCCCACTCTCCAACTCTCTCGCCCCCTCTCCCCCTCTCCCCTGTGACAACACTCAGAATATTGCCTATTAAATGCTTTAATTATTTGGGCTTGGCAACAAAGTCAAGCAAAAAACTTATGAAAAATCAGAAAAAAACAGCTTTGCTGAAAAAGTGGCAGTACACGTTGTTGGTATAGGTTTAGATGGAGCTGCAGGGCTGAGCGAATCGGCGCGGCAGGTTGTAGAAATGGCCGCTCTGCTAATAGGGAGCGATCGACATTTGAGCTATTTTCCACAGCTCTCCTGCGAGCGCTGGGTGCTGGCAGATTTGACGGCGGCAATTCTAGAAATTAAGCGCTGGTTGGCGACTGATGCGAATTTAGAGCCAGATACAGAGAATTTTTCGCCCCCCTCTACCCCCTCCTCTCAACTCATTGTAATTTTAGTGGCCGGCGACCCGCTGTTCTACGGCTGGGGAAAGTTGTTAATTGCCCAATTGCCGCCAGAAAAATTAACTTTTCACCCCCATGTCAGTTCTGTGCAGTTGGCTTTTAATCGCTTGAGAATCCCTTGGCAAGATGCTCATTGTGTAGGGTCTCAAGGACGCTATTTTGAGGAGCTGACGGCGAAGCTGAAGCTCGGTGTGGAGAAGATTGCGGTGCTGGCGGACGAAGCTCACACTCCGGCTGTACTGGCAAGTTTGGTGAAAGCTCTAGATTTGCCGACACGCTATAAGTTTTGGGTTTGCGAAAATTTGGGGGCGGCCGAGGAACGGGTAAGCCCCAAGTCTCTGGAAGCTTTGCTGAGAGAGTCTTTTGCACCGCTGAGCGTGGTTGTGATGCTGCGGGAACCTCCGCCGAGGGCAGAACCTTTGGATTTGGAAAAGTTGCCTTTGTTGGGAATACCGGATGCAGCTTTTATCGGTTGTGGCGACAAGCCTGGTTTGACGGTTGAACGGGAAGTGCGGGTTTTGGTTTTGGCACAATTGGCTTTGCAATCGGGACAAGTTGTCTGGGATGTGGGTGCTGGTAATGGTTCTGTGTCGATCGAAGTTGCTCGTTTATTCCCGCAATCTGAGGTTTACGCGATCGAAAAAACGGTTTCTGGTACTTCTGCGATCGAGTTTAACTACGGCCGTTTTGGGTTGCAAAATGTGTTTTCGATTAACGGAACCGCCCCGGAAATCTTGCACCGCTTGCGTCCTCCGCACCGGATTTTTATTGGCGGTAGTGGGGGAGGGTTGACTAAAATTTTGGGCGTTTGCGCGCTGCGGCTGCTTCCTGGAGGCTCGATCGTGTTGGCTGTGGATGCTTTTGAGGATATTGCTACTGTTTTGAGCTGGATGGGCGATCGGGTGCGCCGGGAACCGCACTGGAGTTACCGAATCATGCAAGTGCAGTTATCGCGTTCTGTGGCTGGGGGGAATTCAACTCGTTTTGATGCGCTGCGGCCGGTTTCGATTGTGACGATCGATCGACACTTGAATTAATCTGAAATCTGTGATATTCGCGCTTCATCGTCGGGCGTACAATCGAGTCAATATTCAATACTCAACCATCATTCAGTTTTTCGACCCGCCCGTCAACAGTCAACAGTCAACAGTCAACAGTTAACAGTTAACAGTCATGAGGAGTGCAACCGGACACGATATAAATCTAACTTTTGGGCCTACGCAGAACACAGAGCATCCTCTGGTTAGCAGAGAATCTCCAAGCGGTGCAACAATGATTTTAGAACTCAAATAATTAATTTAACACCTATGGATCAAATGCTGCGCCAACTAATTGAGGAGGTATGCGAGTATCCCCTAAACAGCTCCCAAAGGCGCAAAGCGATGAATCGATTGCTCGCCGAACTACAGGAACTTCCCGGACTACTGCGATCTGCACATCCCGATTATTTAGAAGCCTTAAATAAAACCTGGCAATGGGTGAACAAAAGCATTTGCTCGAACTTCAAGCTTAGCGATCCGAATGTTTCAACACGACTACGACAATGGATAAATAGTTACCTAAAGTGGCGAATTAAGGATTTGAAGTTACCTTCTGAACCGCCCACCTACAGTTTAGATGCCCCCATAGGAAGCTCAGATACTGAAACCGCGTTGCTGGATTTGCTTTCAGAAACAAGTTTTTCTACTCCTACCCGCAGTGGTTTGGATGGCTATATCGCACTTTTAGAGCAAGAAAATTATCATAATATTATTCAACAGCTAGAACAATACGTCCAAGAAGACCCCGATGGGAAATTGCGCTCCTGTCATCCTAAAAATCATCCAGAGTGTAACTGTCAAGTTCTCACATTAAAGGTGGTGTTTAAAACCACCCCTGACAAGTTTACTGCGATCGCCAAAGAATTTAACATCAACTACCAAACTCTAAAATCACACTGGGAAAGGAACTGTCGTCCCTTGCTCCAAGCGATCGCATTAGAGCTAGGATACACAAGAGAGGATTAAATTATGCAAAGCACAAACCCAACGCTATTGACAGTTCCACTAGGTACTGATGCTCACCGCACCGCTCGAAAATTTGCTGCCGAAACTCTGCAACTCGCTCCTGAATTGACAAAGCATGAGGCTGCCAAACGAGTTTATGTGAATACTTTAGCAGTTTATGTTGTCTATAGTTACCTCAAATGGCAAGCTTACGAACCCGATTTAATTCAAGGCGATAGTTGGCATCCAGTCGTCCGTGCCCAGTGGGATATTGCTGATTTAGTGTTACCAGGGATGGGTAAATTAGAATGCCGCCCGGTTTGGTTTGGAGAAAGTGCGATCGTAGTTCCACCAGCAGCCATAGAAGACAGAATCGGCTATGTAATAGTTGAATTTGGGGAAAAATTAGACTCAGGAAAACTGCTAGGATTTACCCCATCACTGGATAATTCTCCGTTTCCCAGCCAGATCCAGATTGCCGAACTCCAAAACTTAGATGATCTGATCGATCATCTCTATCGTCTGGAATTAGGAAATCAGTTTTTGAGAAGTGACGATCCAGTAGCCGTAGAAGTGCGACAACTCTTAGAAACACAAAATTTTTCACAAATTATCGCTCAACTAGAGCGCATTTACCGAAATACTAAGCCCATTAAATGGCGGTATGCAGGAGCAGATGTATTAGTCGCTAGTATTCCTATTAATCCTCATCATCAAATACTTGAGTATTCTCCTGAACAACAGGCTTTGAGTGGAGAAATTGGTCGAGAAGAAAAAGTTATCTCCGCAGATTTACACCGCCAACAATTAGCCCAAAAACTGCTAAAGAAACTAGCAGGAATTTGGGATATTGAAACAAGAGCTTAAATATTTTTTCAAAAAACTGAGAACATCCCCATGTTGTAAAAAGCATTTTTAGGAATGCGAGTATCATGCTCGCTTGCCTATATATTTGTAACGATACACATACTTGCAATCCTGTGATCTCAAATCCCCTACCCTCGGAATTAATATTACCCACAGCTTTCGACACGGCGCAGTACCCCGTCTCCCGAAAATTAATCCGGGTAGGGAAACGGGATTGCTGTCTCCTCTATATCATGTCGCTGGTGCAACCGAAATTGATGTAAAACAAAACTGATATTAACCCAAAAAATGTAACATGAAAGAACAGCTAAACTCTGCTTATCGTCACCTAATTGAAATACTACGTACCTGTCCAGATGGGGAAGAACGAGATGTTTTGAATGACTATTCATACCTCCTTGATGAAGGTTTATTAGAGGTGATGGAGGAGGTAGCAGACGAGTTATTAATTGATAAAAATGAAGAGGGATCTGACTGGCTGCGGAGTGCTACCGCGAAGATAAAAGACTTAATTAAAATTCGGTCGGAATTAGCTGATTCTGAAGACTTATTAATTTTTTTTCTAGATGTTTTGGAAGCAATCGAAGCAAGTGAAGGAGATGCCGAAGTTGTGTATCCTATTTTAGAGAAAAATCTAGATAAATTAGATGATAATTTTGATTGGTTTTTGCGAAGTTGGGCAACTGACGTTTTAGCTAAATTAGAGTCTGAAGAAGCTTACGATATAGCCACTGTAATTAGAACTTTTAGTAGCCTTATTCAAGAATTTACTCTGGGCGATTGTGTAAACAATATTGAAATTGCGATCGCGGGATATCAACAAGTAGCGACTGCGATCGATCGGGAAGATTACCACGAGGATTTGTTGATTACTCAAAACCATTTGGGGTTTGCTTATCAAATTCGCCTTGCTGGGAACCGTAGCAGGAATTTAGAAAGGGCAATTGAGTGTTATGAATTAGCTTTACAATGTTGTAATGATACCGATGAACCGGAATTATGGAGTTTAATTCAACATCGCTTAGGTTTAGTTTATTTTGACAGAGTTGAAGGTGATTTAGAAGAAAATCTGGAGATGGCGATATCTGCTTTTGAATTAGCATTGAAAGTGTGGAATTGTCAAGAGTCTCCCTTAAAATGGGCGGAAATTCAGCATGATTTAGGTTTGGCTTATCTCCACCGTGTTAAGGGAGATGAATCGGAAAATATAGAAATAGGAATTAAATATTATCAAGCTGCTTTGGCTGTTTATCCAAAAGAGGATAATCCTACAGATTGGGCAAGAATTCAAAATAATTTGGGTCTAGCTTATTACAATCGTATTCAAGGGGAAAAATTAGATAACATTGAAAGGGCTATCGCCGCTTTTCACAATGCCTTAGAAGTTCGTACTTATACGGATTTTCCCATACAGTGGGCAGAAACTCAAGAGAGCTTAGGTAATGTTTATATTACAATTGAAGAGAATCGAGACGACAATCTCCAAAAAGCAATTGAGTGTTATCAAGCAGCTTTAACTGTTTATATTCCTGAAGATTTCCCCGAACAATCGAGTACGATCCAATTTTGTATGGGAGATTCTTACCGTCAAAAAATAGAAAATCGTGCTGACAATATTGAGAAAGCGATTGAGTGTTATCAAACTGCTCTACAAATTTGTAATCAAGAAGAATTTCCTGAATTATGGGCTTTTATTCATAATGATTTAGGGGCGACATATCTCAGCAGATTCAAGGGAAGTCAAGAACAGAATATAGAATTAGGTAGGAGTTTGATAGAGGCTACTTTACAAGTTTATAATCGTGAGGACTATCCCGACAATTGGGCGAACACTCAAAATAATTTAGGATTTTCCTATTATCTTTCTACAACGGGAAAATATTCGGATAACTTGGAACGGGCAATTGCATATTATGAATTAGGATTACAAGTGTATAATTCTGAAACTTTTACAGAAGTGTGGGGACTGATACAACTTAACTTAGGAGTTGCTTATTTAGAAAGACTAAAAGGAGACCTTTCCGAAAATATTGAAGCATCAATTGCTGCTTCTCAAAATGCCTTAACTATTTATGATCCAGACACTTATTTAGAAAATTGGTTAAAAATCCAGAATAATTTAGGGTATGGCTATCAAAATAGAGTTAAAGGAGAGCAACTTGATAACCTTGAGAAAGCTCTCAGCTATTATAAAATTGCTTTAGATGCTTGCTGTTCTACTCAATTCCCTGAAATTTGGGGTTTGCTCAAACATAACTTAGGAACTTTTTATTTAAGAAATGCTCAAGGGAATCAAGCTGAAAATGTAGAAGAAGCTATTGTTCTTTATCTGACCTGTGTTGAATCTTATCAAAAAGCATTTAATCGTAAACAATGGTCGATGATTCAAAATAATGTAGGGATTGCTTATCTCAATCGCAAATATGGTAGCCGTCTCGAAAATATAGAATTAGCAATCGAAGCTTTTAAGAATGCCTTGCAAGTTCGTAATTATGAAAATTATCCCGAACAGTGGGCGGAAACACAACAGAATTTAGGAATTGCTCATAGTGAACGAATTTATGGCGATTCCTTACAAAGTTTAGAAAGTGCTATCAAATGTTATGAAAATGCTTTACTAATATATAATCGTTCAGATTTCCCTGAACAGTGGGCAATGCTTCAAAATAATATTGGTAGTGCTTATAGCGAACGTCTGCTAGGAGATGAGGATAATAATTTAGAAATAGCCATTAATTACTATCAAATGGCTTTGCAAGTAAATACCCGTCAAATTTACCCTGAAAATTGGGCAATGATCCAAAATAATTTAGGAAATGCCTATAGGAGGCGCAGTATTGAAAATGAAGTTAAAAATTTAGAAATGGCTATTTTTTACTATAGCGTTTTTCATAATTATGAGGTACACTTAGTAAAGTAAAACTATTTAGAGGAAAATCATCAATGCAACCCTA
>NZ_JAUBTB010000049.1:0-58768 GCF_036704965.1 Microcoleus sp. F10-B2
TGTCGCTCATGTTTCTGTGTCAAAAAAGCTTTATGATGTGATATTACCACGAAGTGTTACTATTTTGGAGATGTCTAAAGAATAAGCGTCAATCTGGTTAATAAAGTGAATCAAAAAATGGTAAAAAAGAACCGCTGGGCCACCACCCCTCAATCTGAATCAAACAAAAAAGAACCAGAAGAACCTAGTGACAGTGTACTCCGAGGAAAATTACTGTTAGATGCGACCTGTGCCAGCGCCGATATTACCTATCCCACAGACATAAGCATTCTCGATCGAGCAAGAATGCAAACAGAAAAGATTGTAGATATCCTCTACAATTCGATTAAGAACCTTGGAGCGAAAAAACCTCGAACCTACCGCAATAAAGCACGTAAAGACTACCTATCCATTGCCAAGCAGCGCAGACCGTCACAGAGCCAAAAAAGAACGGCGATTAAAAAACAACTGCAATACCTTAAAAGAAATCTCTCTCACATTGAAAGATTAATCGAGTTAGGAGCTACTTTAAACAACTTGAGTAAGCGGCAATATAAGCTCCTGCTAGTCTGTCAGGAAGTTTACCGACAACAAGACTGGATGTACCAACACAAGACAAATAGGATTGACGATAGAATTGTAAGTTTAACCCAACCCCACATCCGCCCCATAGTTAGAGGAAAAGCAGGAAAACATACAGAATTCGGAGCCAAATTATCAGCAAGTAGCTTTGAGGGGTATGTATTTTTAGATCGAATTAGCTGGGACAACTTTAATGAATCAGGAGACTTAATCGCCCAAGTGGAAGCTTTTAAAGAATTCACAGGGTATTATCCAGAATCGGTTCATGTTGACCAGATTTATCGCACTAGATCTAACCGAGCGTGGTGTAAAGAAAGAGGAATTAGGATGAGTGGCCCGGCTTTGGGAAGACGCCCCACGAATGTAAGTAAAGAAAAAAAGAAGCAAACAAAAGAAGATGAGAGAGTTCGTCAAGCTATCGAGGGGAAATTTGGGCAAGCGAAACGTAGATTTAATCTCGATCGAGTGATGACTAAACTTGATAATACATCCCAAACAACTATTGCGATTACTTTTTTAGTCATGAACCTTGTTGCAGGATTCAAAAGGTTATTGTGGCTTTTTTTGTGTCAATTTTCATCAATAACCACTGGCGAGCGAGCGGTGATTATAAAAGCTTATGTTCTCGACCACGAATTCAAACAAAAACTTAACTTACCTGCTTCCTTGAATCAGCGAGCTTGAGCTTGGGGAGCCAAACTTTACTTATTCAGCAAGCCCTAATTAATAAAATTGATATTGATTTTTCCCGCGTTCCTTAGCACGATACATCGCAGCATCGGCATTCTTGACTAAAATCTCTGGATCTTGACCGTCACAGGGATACAAACTAATGCCAATACTTGTAGTTACAGAAACTGTATGTTCTTCTAAAATAAAAGGCTGTATGATGGCAGCGCAAATTTTTTCAGCTACTTTCGCAGCTTCCTCGCGACCGGGAATTGCGGGGAGAATGACTGTGAATTCGTCGCCGCCCAACCGCGAGATAGTATCGCTGCCGCGCAGGCATTTTTTGAGCCGACTGGCAACAGTTTTTAAGAGCAAATCGCCCACATTATGTCCGAGAGTGTCGTTGATTGACTTAAATCCATCTAAATCTAAAAAGAGTAAAGCTACCAATTCCTGATTTGTGGAGGCTATTTCTAGAGACTTGTGCAAGGATTCGTAGAACATTTGGCGGTTGGGCAAGCCGGTAAGAGTATCGTGATAAGCTTGGTGGCTGAGTTCAGCATTTTGTTGTTTTAGAGAATCTTCTCGGCGCTTGCGCTCGGTAATATCTCGGATCGCTCCGACTAAAAATAGGTTGCCAGCAGCATCTTTGTGGAGGGATCTTTTAGTCGCAATTAAATGGGTAATTCCGTGAGCGTTGGTAAAATATTCTTCGTTTTCTCGCGGCTGGTGAGTTTGCAATACTAATTCATCTTGCTGCCAAAATATATCGGCTTCGGCTTGGGGAAATAAATCGTAATCTGTTCGACAAGTTAAAATTTCCAAAGGATAGCCAATAAACCGACAATATGCCTGATTCAAAACAACCCAGCGGTGATTTCGATCCTTGACAAAAATGGGGTCGGGAATTGTATCGATTAGCGATTGTAAAAATTCTTTAGACCGTTTTAATTCTTCTTGCAAGTGAGCCAGATAACCCACAACTGCGACACCAGAACCCACAAGACTGAGGATGGGAGGAATTAACGGTAGCCACCAACCTGCTAAAAATGCTAAGTATAAACTGGCACTCAGACCTAGACAGATACTTAATAAACAGTAAGCCGATCGACCAAGCGATCGCAAATTCCAACTCACATTTGCTCCCGCCCAAGACCAAAGTAAAATCCACAGCAACTCCGCAGCCTCTGGCCAGACATTGATACCCCCGCGTCCGTCTAGGGCAGCACTCAAAATTTGGCTCAAGAAATGAGCCTGAAGCTCGACTCCCGGTATTTGCTGGGGAGGGGCAAACAAACCGGAACTGTAAGAATTTTGGTAAAAGTCTTTGAGGCTGGGGGCATTTGAGCCGATCAAGACAGCACGCGACCGCACAAAATCAGCGGGTACTTTGCCCGAAAGCACGTCGCCCATCGATGCAGTGCGAAAACTGCCTCGCGGGCCGCGCAGGTTGGTCAAAATTTGATAGCCGCGGCTGTCCGATCGAACATAAGCACCGTCATTCGGTTGAAAAGGTCGAAAAACCCCTTTGCCTAACTGCAAGTATTTGGGATAGCCTTTTGATGGTTTAGGGGAAATTTTTTCGCTTTTGAGGTAAAGCAAAGCCAGTCTGAGAGCGAAACTTTGATGAGTTTTGCCGTCTCCTGGCCAACCGTAGAGCAAAGTTCGGCGCACTTTTCCATCAGCGTCGATGACAACATTGTTGAAACCGATTCGATCGAGCTGGTCAAGTACCGGAGGCGGTCGCACTCCCAACCGAGTTTCGTCCGGCATCAACTCAATGCCGATTAGGTTGGGAATAGTTTTAAACGTTTTGAGCAATTCGGCGTTACCCGGTTGAGTTGGCAGATCTCGGTAAACGTCGAGGCCGATCGCCCGCGGCTTGCCAGCGTGCAATTTTTGCAGCAATTGAGCCAATACAGCATCCGAAATTGGGTAGCCGTATTTTTGCAAGTCAGCTTCCTTAATTTCTACAATGGCGATGCGCGAGTCAATTGGTTCGGCCGGCCGCCAGCGCACAAAGTGGTCGAAAGCAGCCCATTCCCACACCTGAAAAAATCCGAACCAGCGCATTACAATCACCGTACCGGCAACGGCACTCGCAGTAATCAACACTCGGCGTTCTCGATCGACCCATTTTTTGAAATTTTTTAGCATATTTTGGGATTTTGCCTCGCCCTTCGAGCTTCTAGGCTACTACCACACATAGCTTTTACATCTCGGGGCGATCTGCTCAGTCGATTTGAGATTTTAGATGTTAGATTTTAGATTATCCAATTTTTTGGTTTTTCGGTTCGGGCGAGTCGATTTGAGATTTTTTGATTTTTCGGTACGATCGGGCTTCAACAGCAGAAACTGGGTTTGTCAACCAAAATATGTGATTTTTAAAATCTGTCTGGAAGCATAAACCAGGTTTCTTGAGTTTTTGTGTATGGCAGAAGGAACAAGAAAGAAGGAAGAAGAAAGAATAAAGACTGAAGTTACTATCGACCGCAATGGTTTCACCAATTAATAACTTTCTCAACGTCTCGTGCGGTTGCTATAGAGATGCTTGAATAGATGAGGTACACAATCAAACTTAAAAAGCTTAGCAACACGGGTTTCAGCGTATTATATTTTTGTGTTCACCGCTATCTACCTAGTTTTTACTAATTTTTGATTAATTCTAGATGGGAGATTTTAGATTGATTTCTCAGCACTATCGAACGATAAAATCCTTTAAAAATTAGGATATTTCGTGCCAATCAATCTAAAATTTGCCATCTAAAATCTCAAACTTTTCTGTCAGTTTTGAAAGTTGCGCGGGCCGGTGTAACCCGATAACTCAGCGAGTTTCTCCAAAGATTGCGTCCCAGAATAAAACTGACCTTTAATCTCCCAAGTCGGGAAACCTTTAACATTCGCAGCAGCAGCTTGGCAAATTTCTGCGCGGGAATTTTGCCCCCGGGGATCGCATTCAAAATAATCAATTATTTTGGCTGCTTCTTTGCCGAACAGCATTTTTTGGTCGTGGCAGTGGGGACACCAGTAAGCGCCGTACTCTTTAGCGCCGATTTCTCGGAGGTGGCGGGCCAAAGCAAGTTGTGCCGGGCCGGAGGTTGTAGTGACGGCAGGGGGTACAATTCCGGGGGTAGAGACAGAAGCAGCAGGCGATCGCACGCTGTTGTAGAGTCCCAAAGCGCCGATCGAACTCACCATTGCCACCAAAATGCCTGTAAACAACAACTGTCCGATATCTTCCCACTCGCGCCCGACTAGCACCAGCACAAACAGCGACAGCGAAAATAAGGCAGAAGTGACGCAGTAAATGCACAGTTCCTGAATTTCAAAAGCCATCAAATACATCAAATAGCTGCTGAAAATTACCATCGCAGCGGTGATGATAAATAGCGCTTGCCAAGTTTTATTTTCTAGTTGAGAGTGCAGTCCTTTCTTGGTGTCGGGATTTACAGCTTTGGGGGCCAATGCCAGGATTGCTATGCTCAGGTAAGCCAGACAGCCTAACAAACTTAAAGGCACTGTGCCGCTTACTGTAGCGTAGGGACTGTTGAGAACTTTGTCGCAGCCGCTGGTGGGACAAATGACCGAGCCTGTCGTGAATTTAGCGATCGTCAGATAGGCCGTTTCTACGACGCCGATGGCTGCGATCGCTGCCATCACAGTCCTAGACCAGCGATGAATCCAAGGGGTTGAACGTCGGCGAATCATTTTTTGATTTGGTAAGTGGTAATTGGGAATTGGGACGTTGAAGGAAGAAGGAAGTTCGGCAACGAGCAATGTACGGGATTTAACGGATTTAAGGGATGAATTTTAAGGAAAGAAGTCAGAAGTCAGAAGTCAGAATAAACAACAGCTATCCCTGACTTCGGTGTCGTCTATCAAGGGAATTGGGAATTGGGAATTGGGAATTGGGAATTGATAATTGGTGCTTTTTTTCAGTGTTAGCTCTTAGTTTTCAGCTATTACTCGTTACCGATTACCAATTACCGATTACCGATTACCCATTCCCATTTTACGTTTTATTTGTGACTTTGCCCGGTTCCTGTGTTGGCCCTCTGGAGCCATTAGCGTCTCTGTTTTCCTGTTCGCGCTCTTTCTGTGACAAGCTGCGGCGGGCGGCTTCTACAAACTGACTGACGCGGATCGGATCGATCGGCTGCTCGATGCGGCCGTTTCGCTTCAGGGAGCTCGATACAATAACACCGTCAGCGGCCTGCATAAGGGTGGAAATGTTTTCCCACGAGGCGCCGCTGCCGATGAAAACTGGAATTCCCGCCGCTGCTGCACTCGCAAGTTCTAAGTCTTCGAGATTGGGAGGGCTGCCGGTTGTCCAGCCGGAAAGGATCACGGCGTCGGCTAAAGCCCGCCCGATCGTCTCAGAGACGGCTGCGGTCAAGTTGGGGCTGCCTAGGGGTCGCCCGTGCTTGACTAACACGTCCGCTAATATTTTGACATCGCTGCCCAATTCCCGGCGGTAGCGCAGTAGCTGGTGAGCTTGGCCTTCAATTAAGCCTTGGTCTGTAGCCATGATGCCGTTGAGGACGTTGACGCGGATGAATTGGGCACCAGTGCAGGAGGCGATGGCGATCGCGCTGTGGGCGTCGTTTCGTAGCACGTTAACGCCGATCGGCAGCGTCACCAGATTTGTTAGCCTCTCGACTACCAGAGTCATCGCACTTACCACAGCCGGATCTACGGTGTCTTTGGCAAAGGGGGCGTCGAAAAAGTTCTCGACTATGATACCGTTTGCGCCGCCAGAAGCCAGCGCTGTAGCCTCTTGCTCGGCTCTTCCGATAATAGCTTTGAGGTTCCCCCCCCAGCGGGGAGAAGTTGGCAAAGGCTGTAAATGTACGACACCGATTATGGGATTCGGCGTTTTGAATATTTGTTTTAAGTCCACGGGTTTTCCTGAAACCACCAAGTTCACTGACGGCTGACGGCGGATTTTGACGGTATATTCTAGAATTCTATATCCACGGGGGCGATTCGGTTGACTAAATCGCGCGGCTAAGTTGCTAAAACCCCGAATTCAGCAGCAGTTTTTCGTTTTCGCTCGAGGTTAATTGTTGAAAGTTGTTCTCATAATTTTGGCTGTCACCGCAGGATTGTGGGCAGCAATCGAAGTGCTGCTGCGGGGGCTGCTGGGTTTTGGCAATCCCTTGATTTACATTGCCGATGCCGAGTGCGGCTATTTGTTGGCACCCAACCAGAGGGTGCGCCGCTTAGGCAACCGGATTGAGATTAACGAGTATTCGATGCGTACTGGAGCGATCGCCCCGATACCCCCTCCAGAAACTCTGCGTGTCTTGCTGTTGGGAGATTCTGTCGCCAACGGCGGTTGGTGGACACATCAGACCAATACGATCTCGGAAATTATGACTCGGCAGTTGAGACTGCAAGTACAGAATCTGGCGAGCGATGCACAATTAGCTTCAAAAGTCAACTATTCAGATTTTGAAGTTCTCAACGCCTCAGCCAATTCTTGGGGGCCGAGGAATCAACTTGCTTACGCCAAGCGGTTCGGTGTTTTTGGGGCCAAGGCTTTGGTGTTGCTGCTCAATACGGACGATTTGTTTGCATCCGCTCCCTGTGGGGAGGTTGTGGGCCGCGATCGCTCTTACCCGGATCGCAAACCCCGATCGGCTACGCTACAGTTATTGAGCCGCTACCTGCTACCAGCATTGCCGGCTCGCCAATTAACAGCACCCAGAGTCGAAAGCCCAGATGTAGTCGGCTGCAACTTAGAAGCTATTTGCCACATCCAGAAAATAGCTAGATCCGCCAACATCCCGTTTTTGCTTGCGGTGACGCCCAAGCTGGGCGAATTCGGCGACCTTGGCCCTCGCGACTGGGAAGTCAAGGCTAGAGAGCGTCTCGCCGAACTCGTGGAAACAGAGAAAATTACTTACATAGATTTTCTTCCCATTTTCAATTGTGCGGCGCAACTTCCAACTTTGTATCGAGACAGCATTCACCTGAGCCCTCAAGGAAATCAGCTAGTTAGCAAAACCATCAGTCGTCAAATAGTTGCTCTTTTTTGGCACAAATCGTGATTTCACCCAAAAACGGATACTTGCCCCCGACTTAGGTTGTGGAGAGCAAAAAAATTTAAACCTTAGTTCAAGCCCCCAAATTCATCTGTGGAGTCAATTTCTCATCTGAAATCTCAAATCTCAAATCGACAGTTTAATCCCCCAATAGAGGATATGGAGTCAATCTCAAATCTACAATCTCAAATCTGGAATCGACAAATCAAGCCCCCAGATCGATCTGTGGAGTCAATCTAAAATCTCAAATCTCAAATCTCAAATCGACTGATATCGAATCCGGTTGCGCGGGAACAGTTACCCTTTTCAACGAACAACAAACCCAAACTGTAGAAGCAGCCGGAAACGACACGATTTGTCTCGATTTAGCTAACTTGCAAAGTAGACTCTAGCTCTTTGGGATACCAAGCTTGACCGTCGAGAGCCATTTGCTCGATCGAACTCGCAAGCCGCAGAGCTTTGAGAGCTTGTTCTCCTCCCACAGAAGGCTGATTTCCACCCCGCACGCAATTAATAAAATGCTCCAACTCTGCGTGGAGCGGTTCAATATTGCTGGTGTAAACTTTCTCGATCAACCCATCTTGACGGTAAAGCACCTGACCGTAATCCGTCACGTAATTGGCGGTTGTTTGTCGGTGAATCAAGATTTCGTTGTTGAGAAAATCTGCCTCTGTCAGAGAATTTTTGCAGTGAGCCGCGATTGAACGGAGTTTGCGGTGCGTCACCTTGCTGGCCGTCAGGGTGGCCACAATGCCGTTAGCAAAGTTCAGCGTCGCTGTCACGTAGTCTAAATAACCTGAATCTGATGCCCTGCTGCCGCTGGCGGTCAGCTTCACCACTTGCGAATCTGCCAATTCCAGGAGCAAGTCGATGTCGTGGATCATTAGATCCAAAACTACAGATACGTCGTTAGCCCGCTGGGAATAGGGACTCATCCGGTGAGCTTCCAATGCCAGTAACTCTTCAGTTTTCAGCACTTTGCCGAGTTCCTGAAAAGCTGGATTGAAGCGCTCAATGTGACCCACTTGCAAAATCCGGTGGGCCTCAGCAGCCGCGTTGACCAAAGATTCGGCTTCGGCAATGCTAGCCGCGATCGGCTTTTCAATTAAAACGTGAACACCCGCTTGGAGACAAGACATCCCCACAGGGTGGTGCAGGCGAGTTGGAACGGCGACGCAAACTGCATCTACGTGGGCGAGCAAATCCCGGTAGTCTTCAAAGAAGCGAACCCGGTATTTGCTTGCTACATCTATTCCCCGCTCTACATTTATATCTGCAACACCCACGAGTTCGATATCTTTTAGCAAGCTCAGAACTCGCGTGTGGTGCTGGCCCATATTGCCAACCCCAATCACCCCAATGCGGAGGGGTTCGGGTTGACTTCGCTGGCCGAAAACGTTTGCGTATCCCAATGACATCCTATCTAGCACTCCTGGATTCTCCTCCACCACAGGAATCAAGCCCGTTGGCTTCCCTAAGCTACTCACAGCCATCCAGATAGTACCACAGTCAAACTATTTGTGAAGAATTTCTAAGAGAAGCAAGAATCAAGACGGCAGAAAACAGACGGCAGACGGCAGAAAACAGACGGCAGACGGTAAAATTTCTAGGAATTACGTATTGACAAAAAATTCCATTTATTGTATTGGAATTAGGTGATTAATGCCCATCGCCTCACAATTGCTAGAAGAAGCAAGCAATCTTAAAATTCAAAACTCGATCTCCTACCTTCTACCTTCAGAAAATATTCGAGTTGCAAAATTTTGCTCCCGATTCGGAGACAGAGCCCGGGCTTTCAAAATCGCGGCTACCAAAAACGCATAGGACAAAACTCCCACCAATGCCAGCAAAAGTACGCTGGCGGCTCCTGACGCATTCCACAAAGCGTGAAGTGCCGAAGCGCTGAAATAACCTACGCCCAAAATTTGCCAGCGCTTCCGGGGTTTGAGGGCGCTCAAACCGATAAAATATCCCAAATAGCCGCTGTAAGCCATGTGTCCGGCGGCTGAACCCAAAATGCGGGGAATTAGCAACTGCAATCCTACTAATTGTCCGGCGTCCGGCCCTGCTTGCAGGGTGACATTTTGGATGACATTGGGAACGTACTGCCCCAGAGTTTCTAACAGTGTAAAGCCGACTGCCGAGGCACTTCCTAACAGAATTCCGTCTAAAGGTTCCCAAACACCGATTCGATCGCGCCACGGATTTCGCAGCCAATTTCCCAGCAGCATCGCTCCCAAAACGGGCAGGGCTTTCAGCAATTCTTCCATTAGACCCGCCCCGAAAAACATTCGGATTAAAAAAGGCAAAAAACTGATTGTTTCGCCTTCGGTTGGCAGGCTGCCGGGCAAAATTTCTCTAAATACGAATATAAATCCTATCAATAAGGGGCCGATCACAATCAGGACTGTAGCTAACGCCGAACCGAGCAATACCCACCAAGGCTTGTGTTTGCCGCACAGTTGATAGATAAAGTAGTAAGCCGCACCGGCGAGGTAAGCTGACAGCAGCAAATTGAATGCTGCGGAATTTCCAACTGCCACAAACATCGACACGACAACAACAACTGTGGCAATACCTGGATATAAGTAAGCTTTTTGGCTTAATTCTTTGCCAGTGGAGGCGATCGGGAATAATTGAGTTAAAGTGAGAGTTTCCTTTTCACTTACTGCAAAATTGCCCGTTGTTAGTGCGGGGAATTCGGGTTTATTTTGGGGAGGGGTTACGGGAGATTCAAAGATGAATTCAGGGCCGTCAAGGCCGAGACTGATGCGATCGCCTGTTTCTAAAATTTGGCAGCCCGGGAGCTTTTTCCCGTTGATATAAGTTCCGTTAGCGCTGTTAAGGTCGCAAATTTCCCATCTCGTCAAAGTACCCTGAGTTAGGGGACGGACTGCGGCGTGGCGGCGGGAAACCATGCCGTGGGCGATCGACTCTAAAGTTATTTGACAATTGCGATCGCGTCCGATAACGACTTCCCCATCTTCAGAAAGTTGGTAATTGTACGCTGGCGCTCCCGCAAGACCTTTAGCTGGCACTTGTCGCAGAAATGCGATTTCATTAGTCATGAGTTATGAGTCATCAGTCATTAGTCATTAGTGATGAGCTCGCGAGCTGTTAGCTGATGTTATTTTTGGGCAGTCTTTATTCCACAGTGATTAGTCATGAGCTCGCGAGCTGTTAGCTGATGTTATTTATCGGCAATTTTTATTCAATAGTTATTAGTTGTTAGCTAAAGACTAATAACTACAGACTAATAACTCATCACTAATGACTTTGCTTATAGATTGGCTCTGGCATCCTGAACGGCTGCATAGAAAAATATGCCAGTTAGCGGTACGCTGAGGGCGAGGATGATGCCGGTGACTAAATTGCCGAGTTGAGCTTCTCCCGAGGACAGCTCAAAGATGGAGCCGACTGCGGCGATCGCCGCGATGCACGAAAGAGCTAAGAGTAAACCACTTTTCGGAGTTCCTGCCATCATACTGATTTTACTGCCTTTGGCGAAAATTTTTGCTTGACTAATGCTTCATTCAGTGCCAGCTTGTTTTCAACTCTGTCTACAAACAGCACTCCGTTGAGGTGATCCATTTCGTGCTGAATTGCCCTCGACAGTAAGTCTGTTGCTATCAGGGTTTGCGGGCGGCCGTATTCGTCGCGGTAGGAGACTTCAATGACTTCTGGGCGTTTGACTTCTAAATAAACTCCCGGAATGCTCAAACACCCTTCTTGCAAGATGCAGATATCGCCGCTGCTACTTTTGATGGTGGGGTTGATCAAAACCATTGGGGGTGTGGCGGGGTTTTCCGGGTCGCAGTCGAGGACGATTACTTGTTTGTGGACTCCGACTTGGGGGGCTGCCAAACCGATACCGTCGGCACTGTACATGGTTTGCAGCATTTCTCGGACTAGCTGCCGAATTTCTGCATCGACGCTTTTGACGCGCTTGGCTGGCTGCCGCAGGACGCGATCGCCTAATGTGTGTATTGTTAGGGGCGGTTTTTCTAACTTTTTCTTTTCAATCAAGACCTGAGCCGTCATAGAACCTCGCGGGATGTTTGGAAACCCCCAACGAAAGCTGTTGGGGGATGAAATTGGAACCAATACTATTATTTTCAATATTAATCTAATTTTAAGTAGCCATGACTGGAAACGCACCAAACCAACGGCCGGTTATTTCTCTGGGGCTTTCGCCTGTTTTAGTGGCGGTAGAGGTTTTAGCTGCGATCGCGCTTTTGCTGGCTGTTTTGCCGATTGTCAAGTTTTGGGCGGTTTTGCCCGATCGAATTCCGATTCATTTCGGCTTGGGGGGGCTGCCTGATGCTTGGGCCGACAAGGTAACAATTTGGATGATGCCGGCAGTGGCTGCCATTATTTTTGCGGTTTTAACTGCGGTATCGCGCTATCCGCATACTTTTAACTATCCGGTACCGATTACTTCTGAGAACGCTCGCCGGCAATATCTGTTGGGGCGAGGGCTTTTGGTTTGGCTGAAGGCGGAGATTTGCTGGCTGTTAGCCTTTGTGGTGCGCCAGCAAATTCTTGTCACCTTGGGCAATGTTCAAAGGTTTAGTGTGGAGTTGGTTTTGGGGATAATTGTTTTGATATTTGCGACGGTTGGCGTGTATTTGCTCAAGGCTTATTTGGCTCGCTAGATGTATGGTAAAAAACTTACATCTACCCCAAGATAAAGTTTTTTGGGTAGATTTTTTTATCGCTGATGATATTATGCTACATCAAACCAATAAATAAAATTGTTTTTATTGAGGACTTTAGTGTTCTAATTTTTTTGATAATTTTAGTCTTCACTATAAACATTTTTGAGGGCGGTAATTGACAATCAAGCATCCAGGATACAAGCCCTCGGATTCATCCGTGGGGTCAAGGCTTCAATTCTAAAATCTAAAATCGATTGACTGGACATGATAGGCACATGGGAGAGGTTTGTGCTGCGGTAAACGCCGATCGACTAACCCATCAGATATGTTTGCTGATTGTTCATCGGCAATACTCGCAACCGTCGATTTTTCAAATCAGGTTCTAAGCCTAGTTCTTCCATTGGAATCACGCCCAACAAAACAGCAGAAACGCCTTCGGGCAATTCTAAACAATCAAATCTGCCTTCTCTCCCCTCTACAATAATTTGAGCGCCTGCAAAAATTCGACCTTTTTTGATGCCAGCCGATGTTTCTACATCTCTTTCTCCTACTTGTTTTAAACCTAGTTGGCTAATAATGGGAGCTGGCAAGGAAAGCAGAGTTGCTCCGGTATCGACAATCACATTATCGATCGTCACAGAGCGAACTTCCTCAGCAGAAATGAATCCCCGTTCGGCCATAACTAGGTCGATAAAATTTGTGACGGCGATTGTTGTGAGAACTTGACCCATTTGTTTGCTTTGAAGATTGGGGAGTACGAGTGTCATAATTATGTTACCTCTTTGAGTGCATTTTATGGTACATTTTTGGGCTGTTTCGTCCGCTCGAATATTAAACCATCAGATATGTTTGTTCTTCATTCATCGGCAATACTCGCAGCCGTTGATTTTTTAAATCTGGTTCTAAGCCTAGCCTTTCCATCGGAATCACGCCCAGCAAAACTGCATCAACTCCTTCGGGCATTTCCAGGCAGTCAAACACTGCTTGTCGCCCTTCAAGTTCAAGCATAATATCTTGAAAAATCCGCCCTTTCTTCACCCCCGCAGCAGTTTCTACATTGGTTTCTCCAAGTTGGCTCAAACCTAACTGGCTGATAATGGAAGCTGGTAAGGCAAGCAGAGTGGCTCCGGTATCTACTAAAACTTTATCGAGAGTTAATGAACGAATTTCAGCCGCAGGAATGAACCCACGCTCAGCTAGGACTTGATCGATGCGATTCGTTACGGTGATTGTTGTAAGAACTTGACCCATTTGTTTGCCTTGCAGATTGGGCAGCACCAGTGTCATATTATGTTACCTTTTTGAGTGCAATTAGTGGATATTTCTATTGTAATGCTATCTAGAATCCTGCTTGGTTGGTTAAAATCGTTTTATTGACCGGCCACAGTTAGAATTTGCCTCAACGCATGACACAAGAACCAAACTCTTCTCAACCCAATCCTCCAGAGTCGAACGTGACTGTACAAAGTCTTAACGGTGGGAGCCCTAGTTTGCCACCTGAACCAGCGACAATCGTCGCTACTGCTAAACCGGAAAAACCGCTGCCGCCGCCGCCTCCAACCCGCAAGGTTTTATTGTCGCCGCCGCCTGCACAAACGACTGCTGAGATGTCGGGGTCGGTGCTGACTCTGGGGGCAATTGCAGCGATGATTTTTGGACTGGCCAATGACAACATTTGGCTGGGCTTAATCGGGGCTATCGGTGCGATCGGGATATCGCTGCGGCTGATGTGGCCGAGTTGGGGCAAAATCTGGGCGCAGGTAATTCCGCCGACTTGGCGCACGCTGATCGTCGCCTGCTTCGGGCTTTTAGCTGGGATTGTTGGCTTGCTGATGCTCAGCGGTACTAATACTCAACCGGGAAGCCGCAACATCCAAATCAACTGGGACGCCATCGGGGCTCTCGGCGAGTTGATCGGCGCTTTGGGCCAAATTTTGATCGCAATTTTGGGCGTTTACGTGGCTTGGCGGCAGTACGTGATCTCGAAAGATTTGACGATTCAACAAAATCGAATTACGCAGCAGCAAACGATCGATGCTTATTTTCAAGGGGTTTCCGACTTAGCCCTTGACGAACAAGGGTTTTTGGAAGACTGGCCGCAGGAAAGGGCGATCGCAGAAGGCCGCACCGCTGCCATTATGAGCAGTGTAGATGCCGAAGGTAAAGCTAAAATTCTCCGGTTTTTGTCGCAGTCGAGATTGGTTACTCCTCTCAAGCGCGATCGGCTTTTAGGCCGCCCCATCCTTGACGGCGACGGCGGCTATGCTGAAGATCGAGATCACGGCGTCCGCGTCATCGATTTAAATGTGATGTTAGCGGGTGCTGACATGGGCAACACTGACTTGCGGTGGACGGATTTGAGCGAAGCTAACCTCGTCCGGGCCAATCTCAGCAAGTGCGATTTGGTGAAAGCCAATCTCTCGCGCGCTGTCTTGTACGACGCCAATCTCGCTCGCGCCGACATGAGAGCCGCCATATTATTTTACGGCTCGCCAGAAACTGCATCTCCCCGCAGCCGTACCGAAGTTCCCAACTATCAAACGGGCGAATATACCGGCACCGTGATTGAACGAGCTGATTTCACCGCTGTCAAGCGCCTGTCGGAGGAGCAACGCTATTACTGTTGCGCTTGGTGCGGCTCGAAGTCGAGAGAGACTATTCCCGGTGGCTGCGAAGGCATTCCCAATAAACTCGGACGCTAAAATTAGCAGTAGGGCTGTACTTACGTATATATTTGGGAGGGCTGTACTTTAGTTTTAAATCAAAATTCTTGCGCTGTTTAAGCCATGACAAATACTGATTTACTGCTAAAAGTAAGTCCGCGCCGGGATCGCTCCTAAAGCCGGGACTGGTTAATTTTTGTCGCTGTTATGTGGTTTCTAAGCCGATCGGGATGCAGCTAATTGCTCCTTTAGCGTGCAAAAACTCCCCCGTGTATGCGATTCGGCGGCCTCGGGGTTTTGTAAGCGGCTTCCTTCCCAAAAGCGGGTGGGAACTGTTTTCGCACTGGGACGGTAAATGGTACGTCGAAATCGCTACTTTAGGCTACTCCTATGCAGATGACCAAGAATTTCAAAGGTGGTACCTGCCACGCGATCGATCAGTGGGATCGATCCCAAATCGAAAATCGAAAATCCTTGCGTCCCCCGCATTTATCTCGCGCAAGTCAATCGAAAATCGAAAATCGAAAATCGAAAATCGATTGACGGGCAGCACCATTCTGTGGCTTTTTATCCGCTGTTTCCTTTTCTGATGCGCGGGTTGACTGCTATTGGAATCCAAGTGGAACTAGCAGGGGTACTAATTAATAGTTTGGCATTTCTGGGTGTATTATTGCTGGTCTAGTTTTGGGTAGAACAGCTATACAATACCAATGCAGCTAAGTGGAATACTTCTGTGCTTGTATGGTGTCGGTTTTCGCTATTTTCTACTGTCATATATACAGAAGGATTGTTTTTGTTCCTGACAGCATCTGCATTGCGATATTTTGAGAGGGGCGAGTATATTTGGGCGACTTTTTGGGGAGCTTTGACGACTGGTACTAGGGGGCGGGGACTGGCGCTGATACCTACTTTTTGCTGACAGCTTGGACAGTCGTCTGTTGCGGTTTTTGCTCTTTAGCAGCCATAGCGATAAACTCCGGTGCTCTGCAATCGGTTCACCGCTACGCTTACGGCATTGTGTCGCTCTCTATCGGACTCGGTTTAGTGTTGAGCAGTCAGCCTCGGTGGGATATGCTGTTATGACATTATTTGCTACATTACTGCTAGACATGGCTGTTAAATTTGCGGCTTGGGCGTAGGTAGCTTAAGATTCTTATCCATATCTTTTCCATCAACTTAATTTACTCTATTTCCCAAGCTGCCTGAAAAAAGTCTCTTTCGCACAGCATAGCGTAGCGATAGGTTGCTTCTACTTCTGGCTCAGCTTCTGCGTAGCGATCGACCAAACTTTCCAGTCGTTTGGCTAAAATCTCAAAATCAGGGCTGCTATAGGTAGAAATCCAGTCGCTAAAGGCGTGTTCCGGTATATTAGGTTGAGCTAGCTGCTGTCCCAAAAAAGCATACAAACGCAAGCAAGGAGTCATCGCTGCTGCTGTCAAACCTACACCGCTTCCCCAGGCTGTCGCTAATAAAAAATCAGTGTAGCGGCGGGTAGCGATTCCCGGTTTTGCCTCTTGCAAGTTTACACCCCATTTGGCTGCATATCCTTGATGCAAGCGAAGTTCTTCTACAACGCCGCTGCCGAGATTGTGGAGGATTTCAAACCCCTCCCAGTCGGGTGCTTTTGCCGCAGCGATACTGTAAGCGCGAGCAAATGCTCCGAGAAAAAATGCGTCTTGTGCAACGTAATATGCAAAACTATTTTGGGGGAGGCTGCCGTCAGCAATCCCTCTGACAAAAAGATGTTGCAGACAAGCTTCGCTTAAGTCTTGATTTGCTTGCCACAGATAATTTGAGGTTGTCATGCAATTTTGAATTGATGGGTTATGATTGTAATTTTTAGATTCCGACTCAACAGCTATGATAACATATTTTTTCGCCGTGCTTCCGTCAGTAGTAGACGTTTTTTTGGGTTATTTAAGAAAATAGATAAGTGTTGGTATACTGCTATTTTATCGGAGTATTTTATCTAGTGTAATAGCGAAATACCGCGTTGAATATATCCTTTTAAGCCGCCAGCGTGTCTGACAAAAATCAGCTTTTGATATACATTTATGGAGGCAAAAACCAGGTAGATTTATGTAATTTGGTCATACAGGCTCGAATTTGACAACAATAAACTGGTTTTTTTTGTTAGCGTGCGTCCAGGAATGTATATTTAAATTAACATTTAAAAACCAGATTTCCTAAAAGAAAATGCTATGAACTATACACCTAAGTATTCCTTGGTAATTCCCATCTATAACGAAGAAGAAAATCTAGCTGAACTTTATCGGCGAATTAGTGCAGTGATGGAGCGAATGGACGGCCCAGTAGAATTAATTTTAATCAACGACGGCAGCCGCGATCGCTCTCTCGAACTTTTGCGAGAATTGCACGAAAAAGACTCGCGAATTTCTTACCTCAGCTTAGCCCGGAATTTCGGTCACCAAATAGCTGTAACTGCTGGTTTAAACTTTTCTCGCGGTCAAGTTGTAGTCATCATGGACGGCGATTTGCAAGACCCGCCAGAGCTAATTATAGATATGGTTGAACAGTGGCGGCAGGGCTATCAAGTTGTTTACGCTCAGCGCACTCAACGCCGTCAAGAAAGTTGGTTTAAGCGGTTGCCAGCTTATATGTATTATCGTATTTTGCGCCATCTTGCTGATGTTGATATTCCCATAGATACCGGGGATTTTTGTTTGATGGATAGGTGCGTGGTGGAAGTGCTCAATGCGATGCCTGAACGCAACCGCTACATTCGGGGACTGCGGGCTTGGATTGGTTTTAAACAAACGGCAGTTAAGTTTGAACGAGATGCCCGTTTTGCTGGCGATGTTAAGTATACGTTCAGCAAATCTTTGGCTTTGGCGATGAATGGGTTAGTATCTTTTTCAAAGGTTCCCCTGAGACTTTCTATTTATCTAGGTTTATTTGCTGCATTTGTATCTGTGTTAATGGCTTTTTTGGTTTTGTATTGGCGTCTTTTCTCTCCGGGTTCGGCATTAACTGGTTTGACAATTGTGATGATGGCGATTTTCTTTTTGGGCGCGGTGCAGTTGGTCAGTATTGGGATTTTGGGTCAGTATGTGGGGCGGATTTACGAGGAGGTGAAGGGCAGACCCCTGTATACTTTGGCAGAAGTTGCGGGTTTCGAGCAATTTTGTCAAAAACCTGGTAAATAAGTGTTAGTTTTACTAAATTTAACTAAATTGTGCGAGATTCTAAGCTGTTCAAAGTAAAATTAAAATATCGATCGCCTCACAAGTCCTCTGTCCGTTTAATTGATGCTTTTTTACCTGCTGCTACGCTGGCCACAACTAAACAGGCTGTTCCAATGGCGATCGGATCCACAGTTTCACCAAGCAAAATTGCCGAGCCTAGGATAGTCAAAAAGGGTTGCAATAACTGAATTTGCCCTACCCGAGCAACTCCGCCAACTGCCATTCCCTGATACCAGGCAAAAAAGGCTATGAATTGACTGATTAAACTCACATATGCAAAACCCAACCAGGCGATAGGTGCAGCTATCAACCCTTCTTTTAAAACCACAAATATTGTTGGCAAAACCTCGAAAGGAGCGATAATCACCAACGCCCAACTGATAACTTGCCATCCACCTAAAACCTTAGCTAATCGCCCACCTTCAGCATAAGCAACAGCCGCAGCAATTACAGCTCCAAACAAAGCTAAATCTGCGGGCTGAAGGTGTCCCGCACCGCTAATAATTCCAAAACAGACAACCGTTGTGCTACCGAAAATGCTAGCCATCCAAAAAGTGAAATCAGGCCGCTCGCCCGCTCGCAAAACCCCCGCTATTGCTGTTGCTAAAGGCAACAATCCTAACACCACAGCACCGTGTGCAGCAGGTACTTGCTGCATTGCCCAAGCCGATAGTACCGGAAATCCGACAACCACTCCCAATCCGACAACTAATAAACTTCCCAATTGCTGTTTTGAGGGAATGGGTTGATGTGTGAATCGCAGAGTAGCTGCTGCTAGTATAGCTGCTACTAACCCGCGTCCCAAACCTACAAAAACAGGGTCTAAATCTATCACAGCGACTCTAGTTGCTGGTAGTGTCAAGCTGAATCCAACTACGCCCCAAAAACCGTAAATTAAGCCGATAGTTTCGGCATTTAAGGGAGGAATTTTCCAGTAGAATTTCATGGAGTCTCCAAGAGGGATAAATTTAGGGTTCTCTGCGGTACACCTTACCCATATTACTTCTGAAGGTAGCAATGCTGCTCTTACCCCCAAATGCTACAAGAATAATTTGTGAACTTTTGTTTCTTTCTTAACTCTGCGCGATCTCTTTTCTATGCGGTATAAAAAAATACTCATCATGAAACTATACGAGTATTCGCTCTCTGGAAATTGCTACAAAGTGGTTATCGGGACTTAAACAAATTTCAAACTCAAATAAAGCATCGAACCTGCTATCTGTGAAGCAAATATGTCGCGATTATTTGGGAGCCAACCAACAAATCGATCGGATATATAGCAATCCCAAGCTAGATAAGCTGTTCTACATTTAAATTGTCTGTTAAAAAACAATTCCCCGTCTTGTGGGGTGGGCGTCCCGCCCGCCCAGAATATACAATTTAAATGCGCGACAGCTTATGACAAGTTAGAGGGGTGAGAAATCAGGCGTCAGCCCCTGCGTATGCTAAATCCGTTGAATGAGTTTATGCAGTCGAATCTCGATACCCGTGAGTTGAAACGAGCGGTGGTTGTTAAGGATCGCGAATTAAATAACTTACAATTTTAATTGTTATGGTGGGATGGGCGTCCCGCCCGTCCAAAAAAGGGCGGGACGCCCATCCCACCCCACTTTCAAGAGTGTAAGTTATTTAATTCTCATTCCTAAGATGTTTATGCAAGGTTATAAACACGCCTGAGATCCAAGAAATTCGCTGGTCTAATTTCTGGATTTATTAGCAAATTGACACACCGTTATTAACAGATGAGAGTATCCGCGCTTCGACTGGCAGATGCAGGCTCAGTCGGTTAGGATTGCTATAGGACGACAGCGCTCCCGACTAATTGGGCTTGATAAGTCAGACTGTGATGGAAAAATATAGTGCCTCGATCGAGGTCAATTCTGTCCTCGATCGAGGCACTGAATTTGCGATATTTTTGCCGATAAAAGGATAAGACGATCTCAATGGATGGCGATGCTTCTACTCAAAAGTTAAAACGAATAGAAGCGGTAGAGTCTGCCTGCTTGGGGCGATCGCATTTCTATCCGACTCCTACTCGACAAATAAAAGTGTATACTTAGCTACAGAAGTCAATGTCTGAGATGGAGTAATCCAGATGAGTGCAGCAGTGGATTTGACGAACCAAGTTTCGGGATATCATCTGGTTGAGGAATTATATTGTGGTTCGAGAACCCTAGTTTATCGAGCCATCCGAGAAACAGATCAGCTTCCGGTTGTCATTAAACTATTAAATCGAGATTATCCCAGCTTCAACGAACTGCTGCAATTTCGCAACCAGTACACCATTGCCAAAAATCTGAGTGTGCCTGGAGTCGTTGCCCCCTTTAGTTTAGAATTTTACCGCAACAGCTATGCCCTGGTGATGGAGGATTTTGGCGGTATTTCCCTCCGAGACTACGCCCAAGAACGATGCCAAAGAGTGCTCGGTGAAGTACCTACACTGACTCTGGTAGAAATATTGACGATCGCCATTCAAATAACAGACATCCTTGACGGACTCTACCAAAACCGAGTCATCCACAAAGATATTAAGCCAGCTAACGTCCTGATTCATCCCAAAACCAAACAAGTCAAACTGATTGACTTTAGCATCGCCTCCCTACTTCCGAGAGAAACTCAAGAAATTCAAAATCCCAACGTTTTAGAAGGAACCCTCGCCTATATTTCTCCCGAACAAACCGGACGAATGAACCGAGGCATCGACTACCGCACTGACTTTTATTCTCTGGGAGTTACTTTGTATGAACTGCTGACAGGAAAACTGCCATTTGAATGTGACGACCCGATGGAGTTGATTCACTGCCATATTGCCAAACAACCTCCTTCAATAAACAGCCAAGAAATCCCGCAGGTGGTTTCGGATCTGGTGATGAAGCTGATGGCAAAGAATGCCGAACAGCGCTATCAAAGTGCCTGGGGATTGAAGCATGACTTAGAACTGTGTTTGCAGCAGTGCCAAGAAACTGGAAAAATTGAAACTTTTGAGTTAGGAACGCGGGATGTATGCGATCGCTTCCTGATTCCCGAAAAACTCTACGGTCGAGAACGAGAAATACAGCAACTTTTAGAAGCCTTTGAACGAGTAGCACAAGGGAACAGCGAAATGATGCTCGTTGCAGGCTTTTCCGGCATAGGAAAAACCGTTGTGGTCAATGAAGTTCACAAACCCATTGTCCGACAGCACGGCTATTTCATTAAAGGTAAATTTGACCAGTTCAATCGCAACATTCCCTTTTCGGCATTTGTGCAAGCATTCCGCGATTTAATGACACAATTGCTCAGTGAAAGCGATGTCCAAATTCAAGCATGGAAAACCAAAATTTTAGCAGCACTCGGTGACAGCGGACAAGTCATTATTGAAGTAATTCCCGAACTGGAATGGATTCTCGGACAACAACCTCCTGCCCCAGAATTATCAGGTGTTGCGGCTCAAAATCGGTTTAATTTACTATTCCAAAAATTTATTTCTGTCTTCACCACCAAAGAGCATCCCTTAGTGATGTTTTTGGATGATTTGCAGTGGGCCGATTCAGCATCTTTAAAGTTGATGCAGTTGCTCGTAGGTGAGTCGCAGTCCAGTCACTTGCTACTAATTGGAGCCTATCGAGACAATGAAGTTTCCGCTGCCCATCCCTTGATGTTAACCCTAGATGAAGTAACTAAAATAGGGGCCGTTGTTAATACCATCATACTTGCACCGCTGGATCGAACCAGTTTGAATAAATTGGTGGCAGACACGCTAAATTGTTCTCCGAAATTGGCGGAACCGCTGACAGAATTAGTGGCGAGAAAGACCAAAGGAAATCCATTTTTTGCGACGCAGTTTCTCAAGGCATTGCATCAAGATGAATTGATTAATTTCGATATCAAAGCTGGCTATTGGCAGTGCGATATTAGCAAGGTTACAGAAGCAGCACTGACGGATGATGTCGTTGAATTTATGGCGCAGCAGTTACAGAAATTGCCCGTTGAAACTCAGTCAGTTTTAAAATTAGCCGCTTGCATTGGCAATCAGTTCGATCTGACAACATTAGCAATTGTTTCGCAAATTTCGGAGACTGAAACGGCAACCGCATTGTGGAAAACTTTACAGGAAGGTTTTGTTTTACCTCAGAGTGAAGTTTATAAATTTTATCTGGGAGTAGAAAGTATTTCTCAATCTACTTCTCAAACGGTTGCCTATCGCTTCTTGCACGATCGCGTCCAGCAAGCCGCTTATTCTTTGATTCCAGAAGCAGAACGCGCGATCGCTCATTATCAAATCGGGCAACTGCTGCTGCAACAAATTTCATCAGAAGCCAGAGAAGAACGCATTTTTGAATTAGTCAATCAGTTGAACTACGGAACCACACTGGTTGTACAAGAACAGGAACGGGACGAACTCGCCCAACTCAACCTCACTGCTTGCCACAAAGCCAGAGCCGCCACCGCATATCAAGCCGCACGCGAATATGCCAAAGTGGGTCTGAAACTGTTGGGAACAGACGCTTGGCAACGGCAGTACGAAATGACCCTATCTCTGCACGACTTGGCTGCCGAGGTGGCGTTTCTAGCCGGCGATTTTGATCAGATGAACCAGTGGATTGAAGCGGTGATTCATCATGCGAAAACACCTTTAGAACAGGTGCAAGTTTATCAAGTTAAAATTCAGGCATTAGTCGCCCACAATCAATTTTTAGAAGCGATCGCGATCGGTCAATCAGTCTTCCAAATGTTGGGCGTAAACCTACCAGATGAACCAACCCTAGACGATATTCGGCAGTTGAAGCAAGAAATTGATGCCTTAATTGAGGGTCGCTCTATTGAGTCATTCCTTCATCTGCCGAAAATGACCGATCCTCAGCAATTAGCCATTATGCAAAATGCGGCTCGGCTGACACCCGTCTGTTATATGTCAGGCACAAAGCTCTATTTCCTGGTCGTGGCCCTCCAGGCCAAGTTGTCTATTCAATTTGGCAATAGTCCGGTTTCAGCTTTTTGCTACGTGGGTTACGCCTTTCAACTGAGGATGCTGTGGGGCGATATGACACTGGTGCCTCAGTTTGGGCAGTTGGGATACCAACTTGCCTTAGAACCCGATGCCAAAAACATTCGAGCCGCAACCGCCATGTTAATGGGGGCGTATGTGGGTTCTTGGACGATCCATCTGCAAGACACGCTGCCCATTCTTCTCGATGGCTATCAAGCTGGATTAGAAACAGGCAATCTAGAATTTATGGGCTACGACGCCCAGTTGTACTGCTTCAATGCTTATTGGTACGGTCAACCGCTCGCTGAACTCGAACCGCAAATTCGCGCCTATTACCAACAGTTGTGCGACCTCCACCAAGTCACAGCAGCAAACTGTGTGTTGGCGTACTGGCAGGCGGCTCAAATTCTCTTGGGTCAGTCAGAGGACGAAATTCCCTTACGCCAGGATGCCTATGAAGAACAAGTCCTGGCCCAGGCCAAAGTCGATTTTTACCGACTATCCTTCTTTTACCTGTATCGCTTCACTTTGAATTACTGGCTGGAAGACTTTGCTAAAGCAGAACACGATGCCGCTCAAACGCGACATTATTTAGCCGGAGGGATGGGAAGTATCGTTGAACCTATCTTCTACTTCTATGATTCTCTCAATGTGCTAGCGACTCCGCCGGAATCGATGTCGGAGTCAGAACCGCGATGGCAGCGAATGCAAGAAAATCAAGCCAAGCTAAAAGACTGGGCAGATTATGGCCCCATGAATTACTTGCACAAATATCATTTAGTTGAAGCTCAAAAGCATCAACTGCTCAATTGCAAAACAGAAGCTCTAGAATTTTACGATCTAGCAGTTAAAGGAGCCAAAGAAAACGGTTATATCCAAGAGGAAGGGTTAGCCAACGAATTAGCTGCCAAGTTCTACCTTGACTGGTGCAAAGAAAAAGTTGCAGCCAGCTATATGCAGGAAGCATATTACTGTTATGCCCGTTGGGGAGCTAAAGCCAAAATAGAAGACCTAGAACAACGCTATCCCCAATTACTTGGGCCCATCCTGAATCAGCCCAAACTTCGCTTTAATCCTCTAGAGACACTGGGAACGATTACCCAGTCTTCACACACTTCCAGCACCAGCAGCACGAGTATTTCCGATGCCCTTGATTTCGCCTCTATTGTGCAAGCTGCTCAAGCTTTATCCAGTAAAATTCAGCTTGATGAATTGCTCGACACTCTCAACCAAATTATTTTGAAAACTTCTGGGGCAGAAACTTGTGCTTTGCTACTTCCCCATCAGAAGGAATGGCACATCCGGGCAATAACTCACATCAATTCCGATAATCAGCTACCCACAACTCTGCTGCAAAGCCAACCTCTGGATAACTCTGTGGGGATTCCGCTCAAGCTGATTTATTATGTCAAAAATACTCTGGAAACTGTCGTTATTGAAGGTGGCAAAACTGATATTCCGGGTTTAATGAATGACTGTACGCTCCAGTATGAGTCTCAAAGTATGCTATGTAGTCCCATTCTCGATCGGGGGAACTTAGTTGCGATACTTTATCTGGAACATCGATCGACGAAAGGAGTGTTTACGAGCGATCGCCTCCTCGTCCTCAAATTCCTCTGCACTCAGGCTGCCATTTCCTTAGAAAATGCGCGATTGTATCAGCAAGCGCAGGACTACGCTTACCAGGTGGAACAATCACAACTGCAATTAGTACAGAGTGAAAAAATGTCTGCCTTGGGCAATTTAGTAGCGGGGGTAGCCCACGAAATTAATAATCCAGTCGGTTTTATCTCTGGCAATATTAATGAAGCGATATCCGCCGTTAAAGATATTACCAAATACCTGCAAGTCTACCAAGAAAAATTTCCCAATCCAGGAGATGAAATCGAGCAAATAGCAGAAGAATTTGACATCGAATATCTCGTAGAAGATTTACCCAAGATGTTGCATTCTATGCAAGTCGGGTGCGATCGCATCCAAGGTATCAGCACCAGCCTTCGTACCTTTTCCAGAGCAGACAAAGATTATAAAGTTCCTTTCAACATTCATGAGGGCATTGACAGTACGCTTTTGATTCTCAAACACCGATTGAAAGCGAACGAACAGCGTCCAGCTATTGAAGTGGTGAAAAAGTACGGGAATTTGCCATCAATTGAATGCTTCCCCGGACAATTAAATCAGGTGTTTATGAATATTTTGGCTAATGCCATTGATGCTCTGGAAGAATCAAATCGGAATCGAACTTTGGAGTCCCTAAAATCTCAACCAAATTGTATCACAATTTCGACAGAAATGAACTCTAATGAGCTGGCGACGATTCGGATCAAAGACAACGGTTCTGGGATATCAGATGAGATAAAAAGCAAGATTTTCGATCATTTATTTACGACCAAAATAGTGGGAAAAGGCACGGGATTGGGATTGGCTATCGCTCGTCAGATTGTAGTTGAGAAACACGGCGGTACAATCAAGGTAAATTCTGTAATGGGAGAAGGCACAGAGTTTGCGATTACCCTACCCTTAAAAAAATAGCGATAACGAACTGTTAAATCAAGCTACCCAATCATTGGTAACAAGTTAAGCTAAAAAAGCATTTGTCAATCAGCAATTATGCTCGAGATTTACTCGGATTTTGGGCTCAAAACTGAGATTTGGGCGATCGTGCGATCTTGCCGAGGGTGATATTTATACCTACTCCCTCTCGAATCGTGAATTTTCCACTCCTAAAAAAGCAGTTTTTTTGAGTAATATTACTGATTGACAAATGCAATTAAGTCTTAACTTGTCACCAATGCTGTGTAATTAATTCTGTCCAATTACTTAGCTTGTACGCTCTCGGTCGGAACTTCCCTCCACCCCAAAGGGGGGAAGTTCCGTTTAGACCTGGTAATGTCAAGCAGGTTTCGCCTCGATCGCACTTACTGGCCCCGTTGTTTTGATCGTATTAGTCACAGTAAATCCCGCCGATGAAAGTAAATTATAAAATTCATCCTCTGTACGCATAAAAGTACCACCCAGAATGAACAAATTTAGACTCCCCAAACCAATAAAGGGCGACATTTTACCTTGAGGCAACATAAAATCAACAACCACCAGCTTGTCTTTAACAGTCATAGCTTGATAACAGTTACTAAGAATTTTAATAGCATCCGAATCATCCCAATTAAGGAGGACGCGAGAAATTAAGTAAAGATCGCCGCCCTGAGGAAGAACCGAATCAAAAAAGTTTCCTCCAACTATTTGACACCTATCGGCAACTCCCGCCCCTTCCAAAACCCGATCAGCACCAACAACAACATCTTCGCGATCGAACAAAATAGCTTGCATCTTAGGATTCGCATTCAAAATAACAGCCGTTAGAGTTCCAATGCCCCCTCCCACATCCACAAGTGTCTTAACTTCTGAAAAATCATAAGCTTCAAGAACCGGAAGCAGCCACTCTCTTGTCGTCTCCTTCATCCACTCATTAAAATTTACACTCGCCTCCGAATCTTGCTTTAAATAACTATAAAAATCCCTATTAAAAGTATGATTAAATGCAGTTTTTCCCGTCTTTATACCGTATAGTAAATTGCCCCACGCCTGATAAATCTCATCACCCATCGCCATAACTGTACCCCGTAAAGAATCAGAAGTACCAGTCAACAAGTGTTTACCCATAGGATTTAATTGAAATTTGTCATTATTTTCTGTAGAAAACACACCAACGCTGCTCAGCATACGCATCAAGTGATAAATACTCCTAGAATTTACACCAGTAGCTTGTGCAAGTTCATCAGCAGTCTTAGAGCCGTTACTCAAAATATCTGCAATTCCCAGTTTAGCTGCCACAAAAAGTGCCTGAGATTTTTGATATCCATACATCATTTCTAGTAGCACTGAGGATGAGCTTTCACCTTCGTATTCGGTATTATCTGCGTATAAAGTCATGGGAATTCCTTTGAAAGTTATCTATTTAAGAATTAAAGAGGCCGTATCCAGAAATATAGAGATTACTGTCGTCTCCACATTTAGCAAGACTGACTCAACAAAAAAACTGTTAGGTCAAAAGTGCGCCCAAGCGCCACAAAGTACCTCGGGAGCATCTCAATGAAAGCAGTTAAGCTAGAAATTGGAGTTTTAAGGCCCGAGGCTGCGGGGCAGGAGGCAGGAGGAAAGAGGAAGAAGGAAGGAGCCAGAAGAAGTGTTTTTACAAATATGAGATGCTCCCAAGTACCTCTCTCATCTAAATTAGCTGCCTTGCCTCATCAATGTATACTCTAAGTTGTTCAGCCATAACCTGAACATGAGGGGGATAATTCATAGTAATATGATTTCCCGGCACTTCTTGAACCTCTACACCTCCACTAGCAACCTCAATCCAAGGTAATTCTGGATTGTTATGATTAACTTCATTTTGTTCGTTAGCACGGAAAAAGATGATTCGACCCGGATAATTTTGGGGTATATAATTTCGCATCGCTTGGGCGTGTACTTTAAACAGATGAAGAAACTGGCGAATCTGAGGTACTCCAAAATCTGGAGGAACTACCCTATTAGCAATCTTTACTTGCTCCAAAAAGTAGAGAAGTTGCTCCTCTGGTTCCAGTTTTTGAAGAACCTCCATAGAAAGAGACAGATTGAACCCAACACCTAGCAAATATACCAAAATTGCTGTATCATCTTCCGTTGCTAAAACGGGCATTTGATCGGGGCCAGGAGTATCTATTAAAGTTAGCAGCGCTATCTTTTCACCTTGGGCATTGAGTTGCTGTGCCATCTCAAAAGCAACAGTGCCTCCAAAGGAAGAACCACCCAAAAAATAGGGGCCTTCTGGTTGTTTTACCCGCACTGCTTCAATATACCGAGCAGCCATTTCCTCAACTTTAGTAAAAGACTCACTTTCCCCATCTGAGACGTGCGCTTGTATTCCAAAAATAGGCTGATCGGAACCTAGATAACGCGCTAAGTCCCGATAAATGTAAACGTGACCGCCTACCGGATGAACTAAGAACAAAGGTTGTTTAAAACTCCCGCGCTGAATTTCTACTAACAAAGATTCACAAGCTGGCTGGAGTGGCTGGTTAGTATTATCAGATAAGTCGGGATTGTCTTTAATTAATGCAGCCAAAGCTGCAATAGTCGATGATTGCAATAGGCTATGGGGAGACAAGACTTTTAGCAGTGTTTCGTTTAATTTAGTTATTAGTTGAACTGCTAATAATGAATCTCCGCCTAAATCAAAAAAGTCATCATTAATTCCTACTTGCTCGATCCCGAGAAAATTTTGCCATATCCTAGCAATAGTTTGCTCAATTTCATCTCTAGGAGCAACATAGGTACTGTGTAAATTTGGTCTAGAATGAAGTAGTGTTGAATCTAGTTTTGGAGAATTTTCATCTGGTAAAGATGCAATTTTAATTGGTTGCTCAATTCCCGGTGCTTCAATCCAGTAACGTTGGCGCTCAAACGGATAGGTTGGCAGTGGGAGACGATAACGCTGCTCATCAGCATAAAATTTAGACCAATCTATTTGTACTCCTCCTAACCAGAGTTTACCCAATGTAGTAAGTAAGAAAGCTACATCTGAATTTTGGTCTTGTGGATGGCGCAATGAAGAAAGTACAATTTGCTCAGCCCTCTTATTAGGATGCTGTTTTGCTAGCGTGTTCAACGTCCGTCCTGGCCCCACTTCGAGCAATATTTGATTTTGGTCTTTCAATAGCTGTTGTAACCCATCTGCAAAGCGTACTGTTTGCCGCAGATGTTGAGCATAATAACTCGGATTTGTCGCCTCTGTCGCTGTAATCCAATTACCAGTGACATTGGAAACGTAGGGAATTTTAGGCGAGTTCAGCTTAACTTTTTTAACCTGTTCGGTGAATGGTTCTAAAATTGGCTCCATCATCTGTGAATGGAAGGCATGAGAAGTGTGCAACCGGCGACACTCTACACCTTTTGCGAGCAGTTTCTGTGCCAATTCATCTACGGCATCAGTAGCACCTGAAACCACGCTCATAGATGCTCCGTTAATCACAGCTAAATCAAGTTTCTCGCCCAAAAATGGTTGTATTTGCTGTTCTGGCAGTGGAACTGCAAGCATGGAACCACTCGGCAGTTGTTGCATTAATTTACCTCGTGCAGCTACCAAAGATAAGCCATCTTCCAAGGAAAAAACACCAGCCAAACAAGCTGCTACATATTCACCAATGCTATGACCGATCATCGCTTTGGGATGCACTCCCCAAGACATCCACAATTTAGCTAAAGCGTACTCGATCGCAAATAGTGCTGGCTGTGTAATCGCGGTCTGTTTTAGTTGGTTTGTAGCTGCTTCTGCTTGTGCTTCAGTTGGATAAAGTACGTCGCGCAGATCGATTCCCAAGTGAGGTTTAAGAATTTCCGAACATAGATCGATCTGTTCGCGAAATGTTGGTTCAACTTGGTAGAGTTCCAAGCTCATATTGATGTACTGCGAACCCTGTCCTGAAAACATAAATACGACAGGTCGATTTTTGGACTCTTGGAAGCTAGTAAAAACTCGTTTTGCATCGAGAGTGTCGAGGGCAATAACACCTTCTTTTATGTCATTACAAACTACTATCCGTCGATGGCTGAAAGCTCTTCTACCAATTTGAAGCGTATAAGCAACATCAGCAAGATTTTCATCGGGATGCTGCTTTAAATATTCGCTCAAATTTACCGCTGCACAATCAAGTGCCGTGCTAGTTTTTGCCGATAAAACCAACAGTTGCGAGGGTCGGGATTCTCCAGATTTTTCTACAGTAGGCGCTTCTTCTAGTACCACATGAGCATTAGTTCCACCGATGCCAAAGGAACTAACTCCAGCACGGCGCGGCGTTTTACCTGCTTTCCATTCGGAAAGTTTAGTATTAACGTAAAAGGGACTGTTGGCAAAATCAATCTTGGGATTAGCTTGTTCAAAATGCAAGCTAGGTGGTATTAATTGGTGTTTGAGAGCCTGGACAGTTTTGATTAACCCCGTGACACCAGCAGCAGTATCCAAATGTCCGATATTGGTTTTTGCCGAACCGATCGCACAAAAGCCTTTTTTCTTAGTTTCGAGTGAGAAAGCTTGCGTCAGCGCAGCAATTTCGATCGGATCTCCCAAGGGTGTTCCGGTTCCGTGAGTTTCTATATAGCTGACGGTTTCAGGGGGAATTTCTGCGATCGCCAGAGCATCTGCGATCGCCTGCGCCTGACCATCTATACTGGGAGCTGTGTAGCCAATTTTGAAAGCACCATCATTATTGAGCGCAGAACCTTTAATCACCGCATGAATATAATCTCCGTCTGCGATCGCCTCCTCTAATCTTTTCAAAACCACAATTCCTACACCGCTACCGTTCACAGTTCCCTGTGCCCTAGCATCAAAGGCTCTACAGTGTCCGTCGGGTGAAAGAATCATTCCCTCTTGATAAAAATATCCTGTCTTTTGGTTAACGCCAATAGAAACGCCACCAGCCAAAGCCATATCGCATTGGTAATTTAGCAAACTTTGACAAGCCATGCTAATAGCAACCAATGAAGTAGAACAGGCGGTTTGGACAGTAACACTCGGCCCTTTAAAATTTAATTTGTAAGAAACGCGAGTTGACAGGAAATCTTTCTCATTGGCGATCGTAAGTTGGAAATCTCCAACTGATTCTCTGAGCTTGCGGTTGGGATAAAGGTTGTTCAATAAATAAGTATTGTAACTTCCTGCACCTGCGTAAACCCCAATCGAACCTTCGTAAGTTTCCGAGTTATAGCCAGAACTTTCTAGAGCCTGCCAAGCCGACTCCAAGAAAAAGCGGTGTTGCGGATCTGTAATTTCAGCTTCTCTAGGATTAAACCCAAAGAATGAAGCATCAAATAACTCAATATCTTCTAGTACGGCTCTTGCTTTTACATAGCGCGGGTCACGCACCACTGACTCGTCAATACCGAAAGATTCTAGTTCTCGTTCAGAGAAGAAAGAAATAGATTCTACACCATCGCGTAGATTTTCCCAAAACTCATCAACATTTTTAGCACCGGGAAAGCGACCTGCCATGCCGATGATAGCGATACCTTCTATAGAGTTGGTAGTTTCAGAGTTATCCATTTTTATTCTTTCCTTGCAAGCGCTGTTTTTGCTTTTGGCGATTGATTGCGTCTTTTTGTTTATTGATGCGTTGGCGCAGCCTGTCCGCAGGACTTTCGCGAATTGGCCCAACAGAGAATTTTTCCTCTGGCTCCTCACTTAAATATTGTGCCAAAGAGCTGATGGTTGGATATTTAAACATCTCAATCATTGAAACATCTCTGTCCACCACTTCTCTGAGTTTACTATGAGCCTGAGCCATCAGTAATGAATGACCGCCTAAATCGAAGAAATTATCATCGACACCTACTTTTTCTAAGTGTAATACTTGTTGCCAAACAGTTGCGATCGCTTGCTCGATATCCGTCTGCGGTGCAACATAAGTTGTTTCTAACTCTATGTTAAAAGCATCTGGAACTGGTAGCGCCAGAGAGTCAACTTTACCATTAGATATCAGCGGCAAAGCATTCAAGAACACAAAGCTGGAGGGCATCATATAGTTGGGCAGCTTCTGCTTGAGAACATTGCGCAAACTCCTCACCGCTGTGCGTTGCAAAACTTTCCAGAAACCCTGAGTTTCCAGAAGATGCGCTATGCTGTGTTGAAAAATATCTTGTTCGATCGCACCCAAAGCCAACTCAATCCCTGCTTGGTTTCCCCGACACCAAGCCACACTTCCCGCCAACCACCGCTCTTCACCGGAACCGGGCATACGCAAGCGCAGGCGGACGGTTTGACCGGCCCCACAAGTATCAGGCACATCCACTAAGCCCACGCCACCGATGGAAATGTCTTCCGTGCGAAGTTCCACCGCTGGATGACCGTCAAATTCTGCCAGACATTCACTGCTGAAGGGAGTACGTTCTGGTCTGAGGTTGGAAACAATATAAGCTACTAGGCGCTGGTTGCCGGACGTATCTTCCCGCTTCATAACTACAGACTCTCGTACATCCGGGTGTTGGCTCAATATCGCCTCGATATCGCCCAGTTCGATGTCCAATAAATTATCATCGACACCAACTTTTTCTGGGTGTAATACTTGTTCCCAAGCTGTAGCGATCGCATCTTCGTTCTCAGTCTGGGGTGGAATATAATCCAACTGTGGGTTAAAAGTATCTGGCTCTGGCAGGGCCTTGCGGTCTATTTTGCCGTTGGGTGTCAGCGGCAAAGCATTCAAAAACACAAAGTTGGAGGGCATCATATAGTTGGGCAGCTTCTGCTTGAGAACATTGCGTAAACTCCCGACGGCTGTGCGTTGCAAAACTTTCCAGAAACCCTGAGTTTCCAGAAGATACTCTATGCTGTGTTGAAAAAGATTTTGTTCGATCGCACCCAGAGCCAACTCAATCCCAGCTTGGTTTCTCCGACACCAAGCTACAGTTCCCGCCAACCACCGCTCTTCACCGGAACCGGGCATACGCAAGCGCAGGCGGACGGTTTGACCGGGCCCACAATTATCTGGTACGCCCAGTATGCCGACGCCACCTAATGAGATGTCTTCTGTACGAAGTTTCACTGCCGGGTTCCCGTCAAATTCTGCCAGACACTCACTTTTGAAGGGAGTACGTTCTGGTCTGAGGTTGGAAACAATATAAGCTACTAGGCGCTGGTTGCCGGACGCATCCTCCCGCTTGATAACCACAGACTCTCGCACATCCGGGTGTTGGCTCAATACCGCTTCGATCTCGCCGAGTTCGATGCGGAAGCCGCGAATTTTAACCTGCTGGTCGATGCGACCGAGGAATTCGATATTGCCGTCGGGTAGGTAGCGGGCTAAGTCGCCTGTTTTGTAGAGGCGATCGCCTTGTTCGTGGCTAAAGGGGTTGAGGATAAAGCGATCGGCTGTTAGGTCGGGTCGGTTGAGGTAGCCCCGCGCTAAACCAGCACCGCCAATATACAATTCTCCCGGAATGCCGATCGGGACAGGTTGTAGTTGGGCATCTAGAATATAGACCTGCGTGTTGGCAATGGGCCGACCGATGGGCGGTGGCTCTTTACTATCAGTACATTCGGCAATGGTGGCACAGACGGTGGATTCGGTCGGCCCATAAGCATTAAAGAAGCGACGACCTGATGACCATTTAGCTATGAGGTCGGGGGAGCAGGCTTCTCCGGCGACTATTATTGTCCGCAACGCTGGTAGTTCACTCGCGGGCAGTACCGCTAGCACTGATGGCGGTAGCGTAACAGTCGCGATCGCATAGTCACGCAATAGCTGAATTAGAGTTGCTCCAGGTAGCAGAGAACCCCGCGTTCCCATTACTAGCGTCGCTCCTGCCACCAAAGCCATAACAATTTCCCATATCGAGGCATCGAAGCTCAAAGAGGCGAACTGGAGGACGCGGCTCTCCGGTTGCACATTGAATATCTGGATCTGTGCTGTAGCCAAGTTGCTTAGCCCAGAATGCTCCACTAGGACACCTTTGGGCTGGCCTGTAGACCCTGAAGTATAGATTACGTAAGCTAATTTGTCAGAAGTTATGCCGCAATCAGGGTTTGCTTTGCTGTGTCGCGCAATCAGTTCCCAATCTGTATCCAGGCAGACAACACGCGCTTGGTGTTTAGGAAGAGATTCTACTAACCGTGCCTGAGTCAGCAGTACTGATACAGAGGCATCTTCTAGCATGAAGGCCAAGCGCTCTTGTGGGTAGGCCGGGTCTAGCGGCACATAAGCCCCACCTGCTTTGAGAACACCCAAAATTGCTACTACCATCTCCAAAGAACGCTCCATGCAGATCCCCACCAGTACATCTGCACCCACACCCAAACTCCGCAGGTGGTGCGCTAGCTGATTAGCTCTTTGATTGAGTTCTTGGTAGGTAAGTTGTTTATGTTCAAAAACTAATGCAATAGCATCGGGCGATCGCTCTACCTGCTCTTCAAACAACTGATGGATACACTTATCTTTGGGATAATCGGTTTGGGTATTATTCCACACTTCCAACTGCTGCCGTTCGGACTCAGTTAACAAGGGCAATTCAGAGATTTTTTGCTCTGGGTTGGCAACAATACCTTCTAGTAAGGTTTGAAAATGCCCAAACATTCTACTAATGGTCGCAGCATCAAACAAATCGGTGTTGTACTCAAGGCGACCAATGATGCCCGATGGCCTTTGATCGAGCTCAAGGTATAGATCGACCCTTGCCATCCCGGTATCAACATCTAAGTAGCTAATTGTCCACCCATCCATTTCCGCAAGCGGGGGTTCGAGGACAAATGCGACTTGAAATAGAGGGTTCTGGCCCAGATTCCGCTCTGGTTGTATTTCTTCCACTAGCTTTTGGAAAGGCAATTGTTGGTGAGTATAAGCTCCTAATGCCACCTCCCGTACCCTCACCAGCAGTTCCTCAAAACTAGGGTTGCCAGAAAGGTCAGTACGCATTACGAAAGTGTTGAGGAGGTCACCAATCATCCCCTCTAGCTCTTGTCGGTTGCGGATGCTGGCGACAGTACCCACAGGAATGTCAGTCTGACCTGTATAGCGGTAGAGCAAGGTTTGGAATGCTGCCATCAAAGTCATAAACAGGGTGACACCCTCCCTACGACTCAGAGCCTTAAGCCTCTCGGTTAAGCTCAGGGTTAGCGCTAGACATTCCCTTGCACCCCGAAAGGTTTGCATTGCCGATCGCGATCTGTCTGTAGGCAGTTGCAGTGTTGGCAGATCGGCTAGTTGCTGCTTCCAGTATCTCAGTTGGTTTTCCAGCACTTCTCCCTGTAGCCATTGCCGTTGCCAGAAGGCAAAGTCCGCAAACTGAATTGGCAGTTCTGGGAGGGGCGATGGCAAGCCTAATGAAAAGGCGGTGTAGAGTTCTACAAGTTCCTTCAACAACACGCTGTATATAGAAGCAGCATCGATCGCGATGTGGTGTATGGTCAGAAACAACCTGTAATCCGCCTCGCCCAACTGCATCAAAGTAGCCCGCAGCAGTGGCCCTTGAGCAAGATCAAAAGGCTGCTTCGCTTCCAAAGTTGCCAGCCGCAAGGCTTCTGTCTCCCGTTCTGCCTCTGGAAATTCTCCAAGATTCAGCACTGGCAACGTGAAATTAAAGGCATCTTGAATCACCATCACTGGCTGCCCATTTACCAGAGCAAAGGTGGTTCGCAAAATTTCGTGACGCTTGATGATTTCGCTGATGCTGCGCTCCAGTGCGGCAATGTTGACGGAACCAGGCAACCGAATGGTCATCGGTTCGTTATAGAAGGGCGTATCGGGAGCCAGTTGGCAGAGGAACCACAGTTGTTGCTGGCTGAAGGATAGAGGCAAGTCCTGATTCCGCGAAATGGGTTGAATCGGGGAAGCCTGGGATATTGGAGCTTTTTGACTGGCGATTTCCAGATTGCGAGCAAGAGCCGCTACTGTGCCAGACTCAAACAGGATACGCAACGGTAATTCCACCTGGAAGGTGTCTCGAATTCGAGTTGCAATCTGCGTAACTAACAGAGAGTGACCTCCCAATTCCAAGAAGTTGTCGCGAATACCGACTCGCTCTAATCCCAGAACTTCTGCCCAAATTCCCGCTAAGATTTCCTCGATCGGGGTGCGAGGCGCTACGTAATTCTCTGCCAAATCGGGTCTGGCAATGTCTGGTGCTGGTAGAGATTTGCGATCGAGTTTGCCATTGGGGGTCAGCGGTAGTGATTCCAAAACGACAAAGCGATCGGGCATCATATAATCAGGCAGCTTTCCTTGCAGAAAATTGCGGAGATTTGGTACTAACTTTTGGGCAACATTCCTCTGTAACGGTCGATTGGCATAGTCGTACCAATGTTTAATTTTAATAGTATTTTCTTCTGTAAATACTATATTGTTTTCCGATCCTTCTGTTGTAGAACGTTGTCTGAAAACTGCATGGTAATTGCCAGATGCACTAGCTTCTAGCCAGCTAATATCGATTTGACAATCTAATTCTCGTGCTAATAACCAAAGTTCTTCTGGATTTATACCAATGGGAGATTGTTTTTGTAAGCTGTCACGCCATTCTCCTACAGTTTCCACCCCTTCGTTACTGTTAAGCCATTGAAGTGTTTTGATTTCCGTGTCTAGACGTGCATTGGAGATTTGCCGCCAACCGATAATTTCCGGAGATTTTGTTTGTAGTAATTGACGAACAGATGCGATCGTCCAATCGGGTTCCCAGTCTAACCATTTAATATCTTTTGTAACCGGAACTCGTGCGCCTATATGTAGAACTACATCGTAGCGAAATCGAGTTAATTCATTGTGGTGAATGCCACGCTTGGGCAAAATTTCAACATGACGGATTTTTGGGAGATGTTGTTTTAAAGCCGTAAAGAAAGCTGGGTCGATGACTAATTCTTCTTCTTGTACCATCATCGATCGCACGATGGAAAGTAATTGCGATCGCTCTAGTTCTGGGGATGCCCGATGTAATTGCACGGAGGCATGATAAGCTTCCAGTAATGGCAAACTCCGCAAATCGCCCAAGAAAATGTTGCCGCCGCTGCGGACTGCATTTACAGCCCCTTCTAAGACTTTTAATAAATAGTCAATGCTGGGGAAATGCTGAATTACGGAGTTAATGACGAGCGTATCGAGGCTATCTGCTTCTATGCCTTCAAAGTTGTCTGCCGACCTTTCTAGAAGCGTAACATTTTCTAATCCCGGCACTGATTTCTTCATCTCTTCGATATAGCGCAATGCTCGTGGAGAGAAGTCCGCAGCCAAATATTGAGTGCAATGAGGTGCAATTCGGGACAGTAATAAACCCGTGCCACAACCCATTTCTAGAACAGATTGAGGTTGCAATTGCAGAATGCGATCGACGGTACTTTCTACCCAAGAGCGCATTTCGTTTTCTGGGATAGGTTGACCCGTGTAGCTACTGTTCCAACCGATAATATTAAAGGTTTGGTTTTGATGGGTAGGAGTTTGACTGTAGGTATTGTCGTACAGCGATCGCCATTGTGAAAGAAGTTCGCTATAGCTATCTAAATCTGACTCGGATGATGAAGAATTTGCAGGCTTTCCAACTACATAAGCGACGAGGCGTTTGTTACCAGGCACATCCTCTCGAACTATGACAACCGCATCTCCTACTTCAGAATGTTGTCTGAGTGCCGATTCAATTTCGCCCAGTTCGATGCGGAAGCCGCGAATTTTTACCTGGTGGTCGATGCGACCGATAAATTCAATGTTTCCATCGGGCAGATAGCGACCGAGATCGCCAGTACAGTATAGGCGATCGCCTGTATGGGGATGAGTAATGAAGCGCTGGCTAGTTTTTTCGGGATCTCGCCAATAGCACCTAGCTAAACCGATACCTCCGATGTAGAGTTGCCCCAGTTCCCCCTCCTGACATGACTCCATTGCTTCGTTCAGCACGTAGAAATGCTGGTTGGTCATGGCCCGACCGTAAGGAATGCTTTTCCATTCCGGGTCAACCTTGGCGATCGGATATAGGATAGACCAGATGGAAGCCTCGGTTGCACCTCCTAAGCTGATGACAGCAGGGTTTGAAGGTTGGTCTATAGTTTTATTTTCTTGTAAGGGCAATCCCCCTGCGATCGCCCCGTCAGGGTTTGGGGCTCTCCCGGGGGCGCTGCCCCTACAGATGACCAAATCTTTGATTCGATCTGGCAAAGTCGGGGGTATCCAATCGCCGCTGAGAAGGACTAATCGCAGAGATGATGGTAGGGTTTTGCTATTTGCAGCAGCATCATCCACAAGCATCTGCATCAATGGCGGTGCAGAGTCCCAGAGGGTGACTCGTTCTTGCATCATCAGATCGAGCCAGTCAGACGGGTCTGGCGTTGCGGTCGCTTTGGGGATAACAACAGTTCCTCCCGCAGCCAATAGACCGAAAATGTCATATACTGACAGGTCGAAGCTGAGGGAAGATACGGCTAAGACGCGATCGCCTGCTTCGACTTCAAAGCGTTGGTTAATATCAAGGAGCGTGTTAACGGCACCGCGATGCTCGATCGCTACTCCCTTGGGTTGACCAGTAGAGCCAGATGTATATATTACATAAGCTAAATTATCCCCTTTCACCTCTGTTTCAGGGTTTTCTTTGCTGAAGCGATCGACTATTTCTGAATTCCCATCTAAACAGATAACATGGGCTTGGTGTTCGGGAAGAGAATCGACTAAATGCTGTTGTGTAAGTAAGACTGGCGTTTGGGAATGTTCTAACATGAATGCCAGTCTATGTTGGGGATAATTCGGATCTAGTGGTACATAAGCTCCGCCAGCTTTGAGAATACCTAATAGACCTATAACCATTTCTAGCGATCGCTCTACACACGCTGCAACCAATACCTCTGGTTCGACACCCAGAGTCTTCAGATAATGCGCCAACTGGTTAGCTTGGGAGTTTAACTGCTGATAAGTTAGCTGCTTCCCTTCAAAAATTACCGCAATAGCGTCAGGCGATCGCTCTACTTGGAACTCAAATAGCTGGTGGATGCAAGTATCTTGGAAATTACCTAGCATTTTATTCTTCCTTAGATAGGGCAATACTGAGTTTTTTTGAGTTTTTTGATCCGTTCCCATCCGAGTTGCGGAGTTAATAGCACACCATAACCAAAAGGCTTAAATTATTTAAATAAATTGGCAGTCAGATGGGGGTGATAGCGCCTAGCACCACCCAATAAAGCTAAGCTCGGTAAACTTTTGCTGCGATCGCCTAATCACTTTATGATATATGTTAATCGCGGTATTTCTGCGATCGCGGTCACTATTTCATCTACATTTAGGTACGTAGTTGGGCTTTAGCCCCCAAAGAGCGCTGAAGCCCAACTACGTACCTTTGAATCAACCCTTAAGTCAGGTAGGTAGTTGGGCTTTAGCCCCCCCCAAGCGCTCAGTTCCCTGCTTGAGAGGAATCTCAATCACGAACTCTGCTCCCTGTCCAGGAGCGGAAATACAAGTCAGCCTACCATGATGTTTTTCTACTACAATCTGGTAGCTAATAGCCAATCCCAAACCAGTGCCAGAGCCGACACGTTTTGTAGTAAAGAAAGGGTCAAAAATCTTCTGGCTTACTTCCTCTGTCATCCCCGCTCCATTGTCAGCAATCCGAATCTCTACTTTGTTACTATTTATAACAATAGTACGAATACGAACTTGTGATTTTTTCTTAGCCCTTGATGCTATAGGAGAAGTCGCTAATGATTCCTCTATAGCATCAATTGCATTGCTGAGTATATTCATAAATGCTTGGTTCATGAAGCCGGCGTAACATTCTATTTGAGGGAGATCGCCATACTCTTTGATAATTTCAATCCCAGGATGGTCGGGCTTAGCTTTTAGCTGATTTTGCAACAGTAGCAGAGTGCTATCGAGCCCTTCATGGATATCTACTCGTTTCATTTCCGCCTCATCTAATCGCGAGAAATTCCGCAGCGACAAGACAATTTGGCGGATGCGTTCGGCCCCTTGCTGCATCGACTCAAGCAGCCTAGGAAAATCGGAAATTAAGAATTCCAGATCGATACTTTCTGCAAAATTCAGAATTTCAGGAGTTGCATTAGGCAATTGATCCTGATAGAGATTCAGCAACCCCAGCAAATCATGAAAATAGTCACGAGCAGGGGTAAGATTGCCGTAGATAAAGTTAATTGGGTTGTTAATTTCGTGAGCAATACCAGCAACCATTTGCCCCAGGCTTGACATTTTTTCAGTTTGAATTAGCTGAGTCTGTGTCGCTTGCAATTCTTTTAGGGTAAGTTCAAGTTGAATTGCTTGTTCTCTCAGCAGGCTATTTTTTTCTTTTAACTGCTGAGTCCTCTCTTCTACTTTTTGTTCGAGCGTTTGGTTGTAATCCTCTAATTGTTCATTAGCTGTTTTCAAGTTTTGAGTAGCGGTTTCCAATCTCCCATAGAGCATCGCATTTTTAAGGGATATAGCTATCTGTGAAGAAAGTATTTTTAATAATTCCAGCCTCTCCATTGTAAAGGCACCAGTTGTTATATTATTTTCCAAATAAAGAATACCTATCAGCTTGCCTTGATTAATAATAGGCATAGATAATATTGACTTGGGTTTTGTTTTTAGGATGTAAGGATCGTTTATGAATCTTTGTGACACTGAGGCATCATTTAAAACCACATTTGCTTTAGTTATGCCTACATAATTAATTATGGTAATCGGCAGATTCTCACTGTTTTCGACTGATGATTCTGAACACAATACAACCACATCTCTATCCACAACACCTGTAGCTTCTATCACTAATTTTCCATCTTTTTCTAAGATCAAGCACCCTGTTGTAGCTCCAGCATTTTCCATCACAATTTTAAGTAACTTATCTAGCAACTTATCAAGAACTATTTCTTCAGCCAAGGCTAGATATGCTTTGTTCACAGTGGACAAATCCAAAACCGCCGAACTTCCTCCCGTGGTCAATGTTGTTGTTCTATTAATCTCTATGCCTGTGGATTCTCGCATCAGCATCTCGGAAAATACCAAAGGATATCTAGACTCTAAATCTTTAACTTTAGTTTTAGCTCCCCAATGAATATAGCCGTAGTAAGCTTGTGTTAGATAAATTTGAGCAAACTTGTCTCTGCCGAGGGAGAAATAAAACTCGGCTGCTAGTTCCGATGCTAGTGCTTCTTCCTGAATATATCCTTGTTCTTTGGCTCCCGTTATGGCTCGGTCATAATATTCCATTGCTTCTACAATTTGTCCTTGAATGCGTGCTTTCTCCGCCTCCACAAGCTCATACTTATGCTGGAAGTTACACGGGGCATGAAATGCCCATTTCTGCATTTTTTGTTGATTAGCTTCTACAATCACCAGGTATTCTTGTTGATCCGATCTTAAAGCATTGGGATACTGAGCAAGGAGAGCCAGCGAATAATAAAAGTTGTGAGTAGCAGAAACTACCATACTCATCACACTTACTGCGTGTTCTGCAGCTAAACTGGCGCTGGAAAAAGCTTTCTGAGGTTCTTTAAACAAATAAAATAGAATCGTCTTGACCAAATAGGTAAAAAACAACAAAATTCCATTATTAGTTTCAATAAAAATAGGTAATATTTGTGTTTCATTAAAACTCTCGCCAATCAATTGACATCGATCTTTAGCTTCCTTTTGAAGATTTAACGTTAGCTGGTGAAATATTTTAATGTAATAGATAGAATAGTCTTGTTTTAGTTTCAGTGCTAAATCAAGATATTGCCTTTGTTGCTGCTCTACAATGTCTAATTTCTCCCCAATCAAAAACAGGTGAGTGCAATAAATAGTAGCGTTATAGGCAACAAATTCTATATCTCCGGTTTCCAGCCCACTTTGCAGCCCCTCTTGTAGAGATGCTAATGTTTCCTTAACATGAACTTTCCAGGGTCTGATCAAACCATGAAATAAATTGCCGACTTTACATTGAAGTTCTCTAGCGTTAAATTGATCCAAGAGCTTTAAAGCTAGCTCACCTGCATGATATCCGGCATCTATATCTCCGGTTATCGAATAGATAAAATTGCCATAAAAAACATAGGCAAAAGCTGCCAGCGCTGAATGACCTTGTTCAACACAGAGTTTCGTTTGGGTAAACACAAGTAGCGGCACAAGATCGGGCTTCACTGTAGAAGCAGGAGAAATAACGCTCATCATTATCCGCAAGGCTGCTAATTGATATGGATCTGTCATTTCTGGGATGTTTTCCAAATTCTCAATAGAAGGCAACTCAACGACAAAACCACCCTCACCCGCTTCATTCGACAAAGAGACACCCAGCATATCCAGCACTGACAGCCCAGTATCAATGGCTTTTAACATCTGATTTTGAGCCATATAAAACTGGATTTGTAGCTCGTATACTTTCACTCTTTCGAGCAGAGTGTTAGCTTGTTGCAGAACAACTTCAGCAAGAGTTGCAGACCTTTCATAATTGGTAGTAAGATATTCCGCTTCCACCGCTTCTACATAGAGTCCGAGCGTCAGGTCATAGTTACTCTGCCAACTGTTTTCTGCTAAGAGTTCTAACCCTACTTTTAGTAGCGTGACAGCAGCTTCATAAGCTGTCGCTGCTTTGGCTTTTCGACCAGCTCTTAAATTTAATTGAGCAAGCTGGTATTTTTCTTCTTGCTTTGTAATGAATTCTAATCCCACATTGAGCTGGTTAACAATATCAAAGACATTTTCTTCTAGATCGTCTTGATTTGTATTGTGCAACAGTAGTTGGCCGATTTTCAGGTGGGTAGTTTTTTGCTGTTCAGTAGGAATCAGAGAATAAGCCGCTTGCTGCACGCGATCGTGCAAAAATTTGTAGGATACTTTGTAAGTATTAATTTCTGATTGGGTTCCTTGACCACTACCCATTACCAATGATTCATTACTATTGAAGAGTAAAGGAAGTTTATAAGCACTTTCCCCGATGGGTAAAATTAGGGCTTCCTGAAGCCCCTCCCACAAAGCAGATGCCGTTTCAGATATAGATTTTTCACTTACTATTGCTAAAACTTCTAAATTAAATCGGTTGCCAATGCAAGCTGCTAACTTTAAAACTTTCTGGGTATCTGGAGGCAGTTTTTGAATGTTTCTGGCTATGAGCTCTACGACATTATAATCTGCGATCGCAACACTTTGAATTTGCCCCATATCCCACTGCCATCTGCCAATGCTGAAGTCAAATCTCAACAGTTTTTCTGCGTAAAGGGAGGTAAGAAATTGAGTTAGAAAAAAGGGATTGCCTTGAGTTTTATTGTAAACTAACTCAGCTAATAACTGGCAATTTTCTATTTCATGGTTATTGTTTTTAGCAAGCAAACTTTCTCGATCAATTTCTCCGTGTTGCTCGGAAAAACAAGTAACAGGGGGGACTGGTGATGAGCAGTTGTCACCCAACGTGTCAGCAACTAATTGATTTACTGTACTAAGTGTCAACGGTTGGAGGACGATCTTATTTATTATTGCTCCGCTTGAATAAATACTATCTAAAGTCTGCATTAAAGGATGAGTTGGGCTGACTTCGTTATCTCGATAGGCTCCAATCACCAATAAATATTGGCTATCTCGGTCAGTTAGCAGCACATGAAGCAATTTCAAAGAAGCGGAATCTGCCCACTGCAAATCATCTAAAAATAAAACTAGCGGATGTGCTTTTTGGGTAAAAACATGAATAAATTGTTTAAAGGCAAGATTGAAACGGTTTTGTGATTCACTTGCTCCTAATTTAGAAACTTCAGGTTGCTCGCCAACGATCAATTCCAATTCGGGAATAACGTCAATTATAACTCTAGTATTTTTGCCTAAGTCATTTAAAATCTTCTGTTTCCAAAAGTGGATTTTTTCCGGGCTTTCTGTTAATACTTGGCGAATTAGTTCTTCAAAAGCTTCAATTAAGGCTCCATAGGGAATATTCCGTTTAAATTGGTCAAACTTACCTGCGATAAAATAACCCCTTGCTCCGACAATGGGTTTGTGAATTTCATAAACTAAGCAAGATTTACCTATTCCTGAGTAACCCGAAACTAGCACGATCTCGGCTGTTCCAGCGCTAACTCTGTCAAAAGCATCAATTAGATTGGCTACTTGTGTTTCTCGTCCGTACAGTTTTTGTGGAATCAGAAATTGACCGGACTTATCACGCTCACCCGGAATGAAGTTAGAATTTTGACCAGTTTGTTGTAATTGATTTAGACATTGTTCTAGATCGGCTTTCAGACCAAAACCACTTTGATATCTATCCTCAGCAGTCTTGGCTAATAATTTCATCACTATGTAAGAAATTGCTTTGATAATCTTATTATTTTGAAGTTTAGATGTGGGATTATCGCTCGTAATTTCAAGTCTGCTGTTTTGCTTTTTTGCCATAATTTCCCAGAGGGGACTCGGCTGTTTCGCGATGTGGCAGTGAACTAATTCCATCGGATCTGTAGCATTAAATGGTAATTCACCGCACAGCATTTCATAGAATGTGATACCTAAAGAGTAAAAGTCTGTCCGATAGTCAATTGAGCGATTCATCCGCCCTGTTTGCTCTGGCGAGATATAGGCGATTGTGCCTTCTAGTAAATTGGGATGGCTGAGTGTTTGGGTTTCTCTAGACAAGCGCGTGGCAATGCTAAAGTCAGTAATTTTTACTTCTAGCGTAGCAGGAGTGATGATGATATTTGTCGGCTTAATATCTTTATGAATAATTTTGCGATCGTGCAACTTACCCAGAGTATCTGCTAACTGAATAGCAATTTTTAAGAACTCTTTGAGTTCAAGTTGACGACCATTCAAAAAGTTTTTGAGGGCTTCTCCTCTTGAATCTTCCAATATCAGTGCTAGACCATGATGATGATTTTCCAATCCATAGGGCTTGACAATACCTTCTAAATTGAGATGTCGGGAGATTTCATATTCATGTCTCAATTGCATAATCTCTTCGAGAGTAGGATAGTCTGCGATCAGGGCTTTGATAATCACAGCAGTCTGATCTTCCCTCCTCTCTGCGCGATAAACTACTGTCTTTGAACCCTCATTAATTTTTTCTATTAGTTTATAATTTGCCTTGATATTCATAAATATTGAACCTCTCTTAACAATATAGTATTTGACGCTGTGCGAAAGTAAATTGTTCGGGTAGTTTCGCTAAAACTATCATTCTTTGTTTAAGATTTAACCCTGATTTTCTAAAATTTCGTTAACTAGATAAAAAATTTCTGAATTACTCTAAAATATATGACTAATTTTATCTAAGGTTTATATTTTAGATGATACCACATCCTGCGGCTAATTAGATAGGCGCAAAAAAAATATAAATGTACCAACTTCGCTGTTGCGGTACAGGAGTTTGGCAATAAAATATGAGTCTTCGTCCCCGTCTGCTTGCAGCCGGTACTCTCACGCCTAGCAATCGCGAACAATCATCCGATCGCTGTTTTTCGATGAACTTTCCAACGTCATTGATTTTTAGAGTACCCGATAACAATTGCCCCTCACCGAATTGGTAGTCCTGAATAGTCAGGACTACCTGTTATAATTTGCTTGTTCAATCTACTTTAAATTTTAGCCGCTCAAATCTCCCAGGTGCGACTCTCAATATATTGTAAAAATTTGAGTCTCGCATCAATGTTTTTCTATCTATCCCGGGAGTTGGCTCATATTTTTTGAGGGTAAAATTACATGATAATTTAAGACATATCCGTAAACTATTTATTTTTGAATAAAGTCTATTGTAAGCAGGGAAACTTAATGAAGTTATGAATTTATTTAAACACCTGACCAAAAAAGTTAAAATATTTTGCAATTGTTTAGAATCAGAACCCAATATTTGACTATCAATACTATCAATAAAAATCCCTGATTTCACTCTTGTTCTGAAACAGTTAATCAACGCTAAAAGGATTGGAATCGGGGTCAAACTATCGGTTTCGCAGTGCAATCAGGAGTATTTCATCTATGCTTTCACTTCGGTGTTCCAATCTGACAGGTCATACTTGATTTATTTGCCAAACATAGATGCACGCGAGAGATATTCATCTATTCTGAAATACAGAACATTCTGGCGAAAGTAAACTTAAAAATCTTCGATATAAGGGATGAGAATTAAATAAAATCCACTTTTCATGACTGTTGTGGGATGGGCTCTCGTAGCCCGTCCCCGATAGACGGGCTACGAGAGCCCATCCCACAAGAAAAAAGGGAAATTATTTAATTGACGATCCTAAGATTGCTCAATATGACGCCGATATCAACAAAAATTGTACTCGCTTCACCACAGAAGGTACAGTAATATTCAGGCGTTGTTTGGATGTTTTTCGCACTCAATTTTTGTGACTTCGTGGCGATAGCAAAACATATCTGTTAACCGCATTTCCACCCACCAACCTAACAGCAAATCGACAATCGGGCCGCCCGGAATCGAAAATGCGATCGCATCTGTCAATCTAGTCTTGCCATTTTCTGAGGTAAACTCGTGTCGGTGAGTCCAACTTGCCATCGGCCCCTCAGTTTGTTCGTCAACAAACAAGCGATATTGTTCGCACTCAGTGTGAGTCGCCACCCATTTTACAGGAATCGGCCCCAATAACAGGCGAAATTCTGATACAGCACCCACATCAAGTCCTCCTTCGTGGCGAATGATTTTCACCGGTTGCCAAGGCGGAGTCAAAAGTTGCAGAATGTCGGGCCTTTCGTGAAAGTTCCAGACTGCTTCAACGGTGGCATTAATCAACGACGAATATTTAAAATTGGGCATTGTATCGTTGGGCTAGACAGTTAAGTGCGTGAAGCGAAGCTATCCCGAAGGGAATCGCGTTTCAGCATTTGCAGTATTATCCTCTGTATCAGTACAAACAGCAACAGTTAGTTTCAATCCCAAAGCATTCAGCCAAGTTCCCAGATTGTAAATCGCATCACTTCCTTGTAGCGATAGCAATTCATCCAGTTTTTTTAAGTGCAATTCATATTCTTCTGGAGTCATTTTTGGTTGACCTAGAGCTTCAGCTACATTGCTAAGTACCATTTTTAGCAGTTCGGTTTCCGGGTTTTCTTCTTCAAAAAAAGCCTCTAGATACATCGCAGAATCTATTGGCTTTTTGAGAGATTCTATTAGAAAGGGATGATAAGGTAAACTTTTAGGCATTATCTTCACTCCTGTAATCAGTCCAGTATTTGATAGCTTGCTGTATGTCTCGGTCTTGAGTGCTTTTATCCCCGCCTATTAAAAGCAGGATAACAGTTGTGCCGACTTGTCCGAAATAGATTCGGTATCCAGGGCCATAATCTATTTTTAATTCATAGACTCCTTCTCCAACAAATCGATAATCTCCGAGATTGCCGAGTTGAACTCTGTCTAATCTCAACCTAATTCTAGCTTTAGCTTTGCCATCTCGGAGAACATTAAACCATTCCTCGAAAGGCACTCTGTTGTCTGGCGTAGTATAACGCTGAATTTCTCTCGGTTGGACTTCGGGCATAATTATATTATAATGCGTCACTCATCCCTGTATCCTGGGAATTAATTATACTCAAGAAATGCCACAGGGGAAAGATGAAAAAACTTAGCTAACTTTTGAATTTGACTCGCCGTCAGTTCCCGCTTTCCATCCATCATCTCAGATACCCAAGACTCGGATTCAAAAATATCAACCAAATCTTTTTCTTGAATATTGTCCTCAACCATCAATGCTTTCAGTAGTGCGATACCTTTCAAGACTGGCATTGGCTCGTGTTTTTGTTCGTAATCATAAACAAGAGTACCCAACACGTTTAAGTAATCCCGATCGTCCTGCGTGAGATTGCTCCGACTCACAATAGAATCAATCCGATTTTGTGTTGCGATTAACTCAGCTTCACAAGTAATTGGACGCGGTGGAAAAGTTGTGATTATCTCAATATAGTAGCTACTAGGAGTTTTTAAACCAGCCGTCATTTTTCCAGTTCTCCTTATTATATTCTGCATGAGTTAAAACACAGCGAACAAACACTATCTGGTATTCATAATCGATAAAACCCATTAACCGATAGTTATTGCCACCAATATTAAATACCGTAAAGTTACCTACTAAGTCAGCCGAAGGAAATACTTTACGAATATCTACTAAACTTTGCCATTCAGCATCACAACTACGCTGATACCACAGCAACAGACTTGTTTCAGCATTGGGGTGTATTTCCCAAAATTCTTTTAGTCGTTTTCGGCTAATGACACGCATGACACTATTATAATCTAATTTACTAAACGCGACTTAGTGAATTCTCACATTCTTGATTTTGCTGTCGTGTTGTATGACTCATAGCCTCAGCCAAATGTTTTTTCAAAGTCGCTTCCGGTAGCGGCCCTTTTAAATGACTCCAAGGCAAAACCTGCTCTAAATCCCACTCTTGAAAAACATAAAAATCCATCTCAGGCAACTGTCCCCGCAACTCCTTAAATGCCCGCCGATAACTGCCCAAAGTATCGCCGTAATGCCGCACTAATTCCAACAGCCGAGACAACCGCCGATCGCCCTTTGACAACAAACCCTGAATCACAGACCAGTTATAGCTTTCAGGTCTAAATTCTAAACCTAACTTCCGCAATTCTTTATCTAAAAACTTCAGCCTCTTCTCCGCATCTTTATTCACTCCAAACCACTGAAAAGGAGTGTGAGATTTCGGGACAAAAGTGCTGCATCCCAGAGTCAACCGCAAACCGGGAACAGCTTTTCTAATCGCCCGCATCATCGCCACCGTCTCCTCTAAATCCTCCATTTCTTCGCCGGGAATTCCCGCCATTCCGTAAAGTTTAATTCCCTTTAATCCTCCAGCCTTAGCATTGATAGCAGCTTGAATAATTTCGTCATTTGTGAGTTTTTTGTTAACGATTTTGCGGAGGCGATCGCTCCCGCTTTCCACCGCAATTGTCACAGATTTGCTGTCTCTGTTGGTCAAAATTTCTGCTAGCTTAACTGTCACCGTATTCGTCCGTACCGAAGAAAGACTCAGCCGCACGCCGTCGTATTTCGGATGATTCAAATGATCCAGCAACGCTTCAAATTCCGGGTGCTGAGTGACCGAAGCACCCAACAAACCCAAACGATTAGTCACAGCTAAACCGCGATCGATCGCCGGAATTAGCGAACCCTCCAAACTCGCAGTTCTAAACGGCAAAGTCAGATAACTTGCCAAACAAAAACGGCACATTTCTGGACAACTCCGAACCACTTCCACCATGTAAATATTTTCCCAAGCCGCTTTTTCTGTCACCACAGTGGAAGCAGATAAAGTATTGCCGCGATAAGTCTGTTTTTCAACCACACTGGGAATTCCAGAATCGACAGGCTGAATCGATTTAATCCCCTCAGTCGCATCCAGATAAGTTACTTCGTACAAACTGGGGACGTAAACTCCCGGAACTTGGGCTAAATGCCGCAATTTAGTTTGTCTGTCGGCGGTACGGACTTCTTTACAAGCATCAATAAAATTGTCAATGAGATGTTCGCCATCTCCCAGCAAAATCACATCAAAAAAATCGGCAAAAGGTTCTGGATTCGCAGTAAAAACCGGGCCACCCCCGAATACGATCGGATGATTATCAGTTCGTTTTGAAGCCCAAATCGGAATTTCTAGAGTTTCCAATAAATTGAGAATATTTACATAGTCGAGTTCCCAAGAAAGCGAAAATCCCAGTAACTCTGGGTGTCGGGGAAGTTGTTCGCGGATATCAGTAAATAAACGGCCCACTTCAATATCCGATCGCACAGCCAAAGTTGCCCACACTATCTGATAGCCGAGACTGGTAATACCAACAGTGTACTCGTTGGGAAAAGCAAAAATAGTCGGGATAGCATCAGCATCGGGGGTTGCTGGGGCAAATAGTAAGCGTTCTTGAGCAAATGGATTAGGAGTCATCCGATTTTAGATTTTAGATTTTAGATTTTAGATTAGGGAATTTATCCTACGGATAAATCCGGGAGTTTGTGACCAAATTGCTTTTGATCGCGGGCAAGTTTAGCCTTAGCAATAAAAAATCTAATTATAGCTCATAAATGACTCTAACCTGAAGTTGACACCTGTACCTTCTGCTAACAGACAACTGACAAATGACCGAAAGCAATTGCTTGCGGGGCCGCCGGATTCATCAGTGGATCGGCAAAAAAAGCTCGGCATCCGATAAACCTGAGAACGGTACAGCCCGTGGGTGGGTTAATCTAAAATCTAAAATCTAAAATCGATTGACTTGTTCAAAGTTAGTGTGAAATAGAATCGCGATCGTCCTGACTTCTCGGAGTCGGCGGTGCACTGTGAAAAGTTGCAATCAGCAAACAGACAATCCCAGCATTAATAAACACATCTGCCAGATTAAACACCGGGAACCTAATGATCCGAAAATCGATAAAATCTACAACATGGCCCGAAACAAATCGATCGATCCCATTCCCCAGTGCTCCCCCCAAAATCAAACCGTAGCCAGCTTGTTCCCAGCGGTTAATTCGCGGCCCGAACCAAGCCAGCACTATCAATCCCACACTAACGCCCAAAGACAGCCACCGCAACCAAATCGCCCCGCCATTGCTGAACAGACTAAAAGCGGCACCAGTATTAACAACATAAGTGAAGTGAAACACCCCGGGTAACAGCGGCTGCGTCTGCGGAGGAACCGTCAAGTCAAAATTTTGTACCACCCAAAACTTAGTCAGGTGGTCTAAAACTAAACTGATAACAGCAGCAACCCAGAACAAGGGATTTCTTTTAAAACGCATGAATTAAGCAATAGAAAATGGGGCATCGGGCATGAGAGAATTTACTCTAATCTCACTTGTCATTGCGAGCAGAATCGAGTGGATAAAAGCAATCCCAGCCGCAGCGCGATGACTCTCCCGTTGGGCAATGTATAGTATAACCTTATTTTGCACAATTACCAGTTATATTATGTCCGATCTATTAACCATAATATCCCGGTCGGGGCGGGTTTTTGAGATGGGAGATTGGTGGCAGGTATTGTTGGTGAGGGGACCCCCTACAAAAATCGCGGTCGCTCGACCGGACATGATATTACCTCTTCCTTCTTCCTTCTTCCTCCTTCCTTCTTCCTTCTTCCTTCTTCCTTCGCAATTAATAAAACATCAAGCGGCGCAAAGTAAATGACAGCACTGCGATCGCACAAACTACCGCCAATTGTCCCGGCAGAGGATAAACGGAATATTTAAGAATCTCATCGAATAAAGGTGTTTTTTTTGCCGGAGGCAGCCAGTAAGTAAAAATCAGATAAATTAAGCCGATCGCGTGAACAGTGAACAAACCGCACAAACAGCTAAAAGCCATAGATTCGAGCCGCGAAGCCACCTTAAAAGCCACCCATCCGCATACCCAAGCACCAGGCACAAAACCCAGCAAATACCCAAAACTCGCTTCTTTGAGATAGCCGATGCCACCGCCTTGAGAAAAAACTGGCCACAAAGTTAATCCTAATGCCAAATAAGCAATTTGCGAGAGAGCCGCAGCATTTTTCCCCCCCATGCAGCCTACTAGCAAGACGGCTCCAATTTGATAGGTAACACCTAAAGAGTATGCCTGAAGTCCTCGATCGTCCCACAACCCGATCGGAATTGTGACAGATGCAGGCAAAAAAGTGCCTCCTATCGTCAGGAGCAAACCAATAAAAGCCCAGATTAATTCAATAGGAGCAGGCATTATCATCAAACGGCATTCGTCAGAAGGTTGAAGGCAGAAGGGATTCGTCAGATGCAAGCTTGAATGCCTGCGGCTTTTAAATTTTTAATACTAGCACTACTGTCAAAACAACCACCATTGTATGGTTTTCTGGTTTTTAAACCAGCATATTGTGATAATTTAATCGGGAATTTTTCGCGATCGGGCGATCGAATGCTTGTTTCCGTACCAATTTATCTGCTTCATACCTTATAAACTCACATTTGTCAAGCTCATAAATAACATTCATAATATTAATTAATATTAAATTGGGATTAAGTGTAAAGATTCTTAACCTAACCTTTACTTTTGCGCGCTATGCTGATGCGGGACACCCCTATAACGATCGCAGATTTTTTATACCTATGCTTTTTCGTCTCAACTTGATTAATCCAAACCGTCTGACTACAGCAATTTCTGCCATGGCGATCGCCCTCTGTGTAGCAGCTTGCAGCAGTCCCAGCACACCCACAGGCGGCACTACCAGCCCCGGCGGCGACACCGCAGCATCCCCCGGCGCTTCCCCCGTTGCAGCCACCGGCACAGCGGAAAACACCAAACTCGCCCTAGCCTCAGACGTAGCCATCACCGCAGCCGGCGCCTCATTCCCCGCCCCTCTGTACCAGCGTTGGTTTCAAGACTTCAACAAAATCAACCCCAAAGTACAAATTAACTATCAATCAGTAGGCAGCGGCGCCGGAGTCGAACAATTTACCAAAGGCACAGTAGACTTTGGGGCCAGCGACACCGGCATGAAAGACGACGAAATCGCCAAAGTTCCAGCAGACAAAGGCGTAATCTTGCTGCCCATGACAGCCGGCAGCATCGTCATCGGCTACAACCTGCCAGACTTAACCGAACCACTGAAACTGCCACGGGATGTTTACGCAGATATCTTCGCCGGTAAAATTACCAACTGGAACGATCCCAAAATTGCAGCAGCCAACCCGACCGCGAAATTGCCAGACCAAGCCATCACCATCGTTCACCGTTCCGACGGTAGCGGTACCACCGCCGTCTTCACCAAACACCTGAGTGCCATCAGCCCCGACTGGAAAAGTGCAGTAGGCGACGGCAAAACAGTACAGTGGCCCGTAGGCGTAGGCGCAAAAGGCAACGAAGGCGTCACAGCCCAAATTCTGCAAACCGCAGGCAGCCTCGGCTACATAGAATACGGCTATGCCAAAAACAACAATGTCAAATTTGCATCTTTGGAAAACAAAGCAGGCAGCTTTGTCGCACCTACCGACGAATCAGCTTCTCAAGCTTTAGCAACTGTGCCTATGCCGGAAAACCTGCGAGCATTTATCGAAGACCCCGAAGGCGCTCAATCCTATCCAATAGTCACCTACACTTGGATGCTGGTCCCCAAAACAGTTACTGACCCCAACAAAGCCAAAACCATTGAGGCAATGGTTGAATACGGCTTGAATGAAGGTCAAAAAGTTAGTTCCGAATTGGGCTACGTTCCTCTACCCCAAAACGTTAAAGAAAAAGTAGCCGCGGCCGCTGACGGCATCAGCCCAGACTACAAGATTGAGGTTGCCAAATAGCAATTGAAGGAAGAGGGAAGAAGGAAGAAGGAAGACGGAAGAGGGAAGAAGGAAGACGGAAGAGGGAAGAAAAAAAGAGAGATATTTCTGTAGGGGCGGGTTTTACCAGAAATATTTGTTGACAAGTCAGGGGATTAATAAATCCGCCCCTCTTCTATGTAACAATCGGTGCATCTGTGTAGGGGCGGGTTTCACAAACCATAATTGCCTAAAATCAATAATCTGATAAACCCGCCCCACCCAACGGTAAATCGCCATTTACCTCTTTCAAAATACAAGGGTCAGGTTTGACCAGAAATATTTGTTGAAAAGTCAGGGGATTAATCAACCCGCCCCTCTTTGATTTTATTTATGGTCTTTCTTTCTGCTTCCTTCTAGCTTTTTCCGAAACAGACTATTTTCCGCTACTATATATTTGGTTTTTTTTTCTATGATTTCAGATAGTAACAGCGATCGATCGCAGAGCCGATCGCGCTCTGGGGCAGAAAAATCCTTAGACCAAGGCTTTATCTGGCTGACGCGGATTTTGGGCATAGGAGTTGGTGTAATTTTGCTGGTAATCGCCCTCACCGTTGCTTATCGGGCTTTACCGGCGATTCAACAGTACGGTTTGGGCTTTCTGTTTGGCAGTAGCTGGAATCCGGTTAAAGAAGAGTACGGTGCGCTGCCGATGATTTACGGGACGATCGTCAGTTCGGCGATCGCGCTCCTAATTGCAGTACCATTAGGAGTAGGGACTGCCATCTTCTTGAGCGAAGATTTTTTGCCACTGCCAGTGCGCACAGCTTTAGTTTTTTTAGTAGAACTTTTAGCCGCCATTCCCAGCGTAGTCTACGGTTTGTGGGGAATTGCTGTATTGATTCCCATGATTACCACTCTCGGCAAGTTTCTCAACGGCACTTTCGGATGGCTGCCGATTTTTAGCACCCCGCCAGTGGGCCCGGGAATGTTACCAGCCGGAGTAATTTTGGGAATCATGACTTTGCCCATTATTACTGCTATCTCCCGCGACTCTTTGGCAAGTCTCCCGCCCGAATTGCGACAAGCATCTCTAGGTTTGGGAGCAACTCGCTGGACAACAATTTTTAGAGTGCTCGTACCGGCGGCTTTTTCCGGCATTGTCGGCGGAATTATGCTCGGGCTCGGTCGCGCTATGGGAGAAACAATGGCTGCAACTCTGTTAATTGGCAATTCCAATCAGTTGAGTCTTTCTGTGCTAGCTCCTGCAAATACTATTGCTTCTTTGATGGCAAATCAGTTTGCGGAAGCCTCGGGGTTGCAAGTAGCAGCTCTGATGTACACTGGGCTAATTCTGTTTATTATGACACTGATTGTTAATATTTTGGCAGAGTGGATTGTTTCTCAAGTAAGAGCAAAGTACAACTAGAAGTTTGCCGCCATTTCCTACATAGTTTTAGTTTATGTCAAATAGCGTCTCCGACGAGAATCCTTTGGTATCGAAAACAGGCAGTTTGAAAAAGGTTAAAAACAGCCCGCAAGCGCTGTTTAATCTGGCAATGACTGTACTGGCTGGAGCTAGTCTGGCAATCACTCTGCTGCCTTTGTTTGCAGTGCTTTCCTACGTCACCGTACAAGGTTTCAATCGCCTGAATTTAGACTTGTTTACCAAGCTGCCACCGCCGCCCGGACTGTCGGGAGGCGGGATTGCTAATGCAATTCTCGGTACATTGATGACGGTGGGAATAGCTTCTTTAATTGCTGTTCCTTTTGGTGTATTGGCAGCAGTTTATTTGTCGGAGTTCAGCAGCGGCGAAGTAGCTCGCTGGGTGCGCTTTGCTACTAATGTCCTCAGCGGCGTTCCTTCGATTATTGCCGGGGTATTTGCCTACGGTTTGTTCGTGGTAAATATGGGAGGTTTTTCGGCAATTGCAGGGGGTGCGGCGCTGGCTGTGCTGATGTTGCCCACGATTGTGCGGACTACTGACGAAGCTCTACAAATCGTCCCGCAAGATATTAGATGGGCGTCGGTTGGTGTGGGTGCTTCTAATTATCAAACGGTGTTGCAGGTGGTTTTGCCTGCGGCAATTCCGGCTATTTTAACGGGTGTGACGCTGGCAATTGCTCGCGCTGCTGGAGAAACTGCTCCTTTGATTTTCACGGCGCTGAATTCGCCTTTTTGGCCGGCAGGATTTGATAAGCCAACTCCGAGTCTTTCGGTTTTGGTCTACAACTTTGCAACGGTTCCTTTTAAGGCACAGAAAGAATTGGCTTGGGCGGCATCTTTGATTTTGGTGCTTATGGTTTTGCTGACGAGTATTCTTTCTCGCTGGGCTACTCACAAAAAAGTGTATTAAAGGGTGAGTTTTAAAAAGGCATTCATGCACTTATGGTGAAGGTCGAACGTAACCCAGGTCTTGAGTAAAATTTGAGAGGATTTTTACCTGTATGATGATGGATTTAGACAAGCAAACGGAAACAATTTTACGCACAGAGAATATCAATATTTTTTACGGCGCTTTTCACGCAGTTAAAAATGTTTGTATGGAGATTCCTAAAAATCGCATTACTGCTTTGATCGGGCCGTCTGGCTGCGGTAAAAGTACAATTCTGCGATGTTTTAACCGCCTCAACGATTTAGTTAACGGTTTTCGTTTAGAGGGTAGAATTGATTACTACGGTCAAAATCTTTACGCTCCTGATATTGATGCTGTAGAGGTGCGCCGGAAGATTGGGATGGTATTCCAAAAGCCGAATCCTTTCCCGAAGTCGATTTATGACAATATTGCTTACGGTGCGAGGGTGAACAATTATAAGGGGGATATGGATGAGCTGGTGGAGAAGTCGCTCCGCCAAGCTTATTTGTGGGATGAGGTGAAAGATAAGTTGAAGCAAAGCGGTTTTTCTCTTTCGGGTGGTCAGCAGCAGCGTTTGTGTATTGCTAGGGCGATCGCGATTAATCCTGATGTAGTGTTAATGGATGAACCTTGCGCTTCTCTTGACCCGATTTCTACGATTAAGATTGAGGAGTTGATGCGGGAACTCAAGGAAAAGTATACGATTGTGATCGTTACTCACAATATGCAGCAGGCTTCTCGGGTTTCTGACCTGACTGCTTTTTTCAATGCTAAACTTTCTGACGATGGGAAGCGGTTTGGCTATCTTGTGGAGTGTGACAAGACTGAGGTAATTTTCCAAAGTCCGAAGGAAGAGTCTACTTTAGATTATGTCAGCGGCCGTTTTGGTTGATGCCCCGACAGCTTGAAACAATCGCGCTACACAAACTGTCGTCCCTCTCTAAAGACTAAAAACATTTAATTTGCTGAGTATGGTAGCGACAAAAAAAGCTGCGTAAAACTTTTCTGAATCCAGAATCCCGCTTTCTTGGAGAAAGCGGGATTCTGGATTTTATGATTAAAAGCTCGATCGTACTTTTTGCAGATACAAGGCACTGATTTTTGTCAAGAAATGTTGAAGAGTTCACATATTCTTCATCCAATGTTTTAACAGGTTTTCTTTGACCATATTTTGCCGCATAACTTCTAGCAAGTATTCCTGAGCTTGGTCTTGGCTTAAGCTTTTGACTTGTTCGCGTAGCACTTGCAGTTTAAACTGCTGTTCCATGCTGAGACTGGTTGTAGGCATATCCATAATCGCTCCTCCAGTTTGCTGAGATCGATCGAAATGACGTTTCGCAGGATTTGTTGTGTCTCCTACATTGTAAACTATCATAACTTTCGCTTGACAATATGTCCAAAGTACACATTTTGAGACTAATCTGTGTAGCAAAAGTACATCTAAGTGGGGGGAGCATTATCATAAAAAGGCGTCAAGACCGGGAAGCCTAAGCCAAAGGAGATAGTTTGTATGGATGCAATGGAGTTTTTTCAGAGCAGTGCTGGGGAGTGGCGCTCGCAGCGCAGCACTCACCACCTGGCTTTTCGTCAAGCGGAGATAGGGGATTCAAATATTCAGGTAACGGCGCTGGGTGCGGATGACGCGCGCATCGCCGAGATTTGCCAGATGCACGAAGTCGATCCGAGCCGGGCTGCTGGGGGGGCTTTTGTGACTTGGCACGGCTCGATGGCGTGGGATAAGGATGATGAGAATCACAAGGGCTCTACGGTGTTCGCGATCGTCCCCGATCCTGAAAATCCGCGGCAGGGTTTGATGTTGCGGGAACGCGGCTATGCGGAAATTGTGCCGGTAGCGGGCCGTTTTGAGATGGATGATGAGGATGGGCTGCTGCTGATTACCGAATACGAGACGATGAGTTCGATCGAGCGTTTTTGGTTTGCTAATCCGAACGTGCGGATGCGGACGAGTACGGTAAAGCGCTTTGGGGGTTTCAGCACTTCGACTTTTTGCACCGAAATTCGCGTCAAACCAGACTCGGATGCAGCGAAGCAAGCAGCAGAGGATAAGGCAGTCACCACCGAGTTTTACTCAGCTTTGGGTTGGTAATTTGGCAGTTGGCAGTCGGCGCTTGGCAGATATTGCCGTGTTGCCTCTTCTTGCTTGTTATGGGACTTACGCGCGATTGTTGAGAAACCGGGTTTTTTTACGAAAAGACGGGTTGTAGACCGCACGCGGGCGTAAAAAACCCGGTTTCGCACCGGCCCCGACGCGCAAGTCCTATTGTTACCTGCTTGCGAACCCGAAGAGCCCTCTACTTGCTTCGCTCTACCCGCTCAGCTTCGCCGAAGGGCCTTCTTCCTTCCCCAAAATCAACAAATGTTACAGATTGTTGCAAAAATTCAGGAAAATCAGATTTAGATTGCGGGAATCCCCTAATCTGTATGTTGGTTAGTTGTATCATCATGCTGACCGATCGCAGTGTCAACTATTTCTGAAATTTGAGATAACGGAGATTTTAACGTGGCGCTACCTTTGATAAACTACGCCCCCAAGAGCCAAAACCAGCGCGTAGCTGGTTATGAAGTGGGGAGCGACGAGCAAGCTAGAATTTTCACAACTGAAAATGTGCTCTCGTCCGGGGACATGGAAAATTTGATTTGGGCTGGATATCGTCAGATTTACAGCGAACACCAAATCCTCAAGAGTAACCGCCAAAAGTTTTTGGAGTCGCAACTAAAGTTCGGCCAAATTACGGTGCGGGATTTTATTCGCGGTTTGGCGACTTCGGCTCCTTTCTTGGAGCGGAATTACCAAACTAACAGCAACTACCGATTTGTGGAAATGTGCGTGCAGCGCATTTTGGGCCGGGATGTTTATAGCGAGCGCGAAAAGATTGCTTGGTCGATCGTAGTAGCCACTAAGGGGCCTCAAGGCTTTATTGACGAGTTGATCAATAGCGATGAGTACCTGGAAAAGTTCGGCTACGATACAGTGCCTTACCAGCAGCGGCGGGTGTTGCCTCAGCGAGTTGGAGGCGAAACGCCTTTCAACTTGAAGACACCTCGCTACGGTGAGTACCACCGCTCGCAGCTAGGCTTCCCCCAAATGATTTGGCAGACAACCGTGCGCCGTTTTGTTCCTCAAGAGCAGCAAGCGAAGGCTGGCGATCCGGCAAATTATCTGGGTATGGCGCGCAATATATCTACGCCTGCTACTCCGCCGCAGCGCGTGCCTTTGGCAAATATCAACATTGAGACGATGGTTCCTTACCGCCGCCGGTAATTGATTCTGTCCTGACACGATTATTTGTGTCGGGCGATCGACTGAATCGATCGGCTTTTAGGCTGAGAGAGTTTTGAGTCTTGAGTTTTGAGGTTTGAGTTTTTTGCTAAACTTGGAATCCAAAACTTAGGACTCATACTTTTTGGAAAAGAAGTTCGGCAACGATCAATGTACCGGATTTAACGGGTAAATATTAGACTTGAATGGAAGCCCTTCGCTCTCATATCTTTAAAAGTATCTGCGTTCATCTGCATTCATCTGCGGTTTCCCTCTGGCATCAAAGAGTTAGGCAAGAAGTTGAATGAATAAAAAAGCAAGAGTAAAAAATGTTTAGAGAAAGAACTTGAGTGATTAAAAAGGTACAGGATCGGGTTCTGACGGTAACAGACTTACACCCGTATAAGCTGATTTGAGTGTATCAAAAATGTATTCATAAGCTTCTTCAAAGTGTCTGGGTTCATCAATGAGAATCTTGAAGTCGTGACCCCAAGGATAAACAGTCACAATGAAATTGTCAATAACTTTGTTAACGCTCAAATATATTGTGACTGTTTCGCGATCGCCATTTTCGGGATTTTCGGGATTTTCACAAATATTTATAAGACCATTAAAACCCACATTCCGCAGATGTGGGTCGGATTTCTTTATCAGTTGTGAAAACTTGGAAGCCAAACACTTTTAGGCTGAAAT